>CAQUWW010000048.1 GCA_948896875.1 uncultured Acetatifactor sp.
CCAGTTTTTCAGGTGCTGTAGCGATTTTATTTTTTCTCAACTGTCAAAGACAGGACTATAACACAGCGTTTCAAGCCCGTCAACTGTTTTTTCTCAGATCTGTCGATTTTTTACCGGACTTTTTTACCGGCGATTTTTAGTCCCTTCTTCTTTGCTCATGAATAACACACTTCTTACATATATTATAGCAATATCTCTATTCAGGTGATCCATTGAAAAAGCATTCTCCTATTTCTTTCAGGCAGCTGCTTTTCGGCCTCTGTTTTCTGCTGGTCTTTTCCGGCATGACGCTGTTTCTCTTTTCCTGGCAGCGGGACGAAAAGCGCTTTGCCAATATGACTGCCTCACTCTTCACAAATGAAATGAAATCCAACACGCTGAATATGCATTATACCCTGGCGAATCCCGAGGATTTCGGCATCTACCAGTACGAGCCCGTTCTTGCCTGCTACGACGCGGCGGCCACACTGCAAAGTCAGGCTGAAGCGGAAAATACGCTGGCGGCACTGTATGCCCTGCACCCGGAAAAATTATCCGAAGAGGACGCCTGGCTCTGGCGTCTGATGACACGCTCCCTGGAAAATACCCTGGCCCTGGAGAACTTTCCTTATTACAATGAACCGCTTTCTCCCGCTTCCGGCGCCCAGTCCCGACTACCTATTCTTCTGGCGGAATACACATTTCGCAGAAAACGGGACGTGGAGGATTATCTGGCGTTGCTTGACCAGATCGATTCCTATTTCGCCTCACTGCTGGTATACGAACAGGAAAAAGCCGCGGCCGGTTTTGTCTCTCCCGGCACCTTTCTGAAAGAAGTTCGAACCCAATGCGATACCATTCTCACAAAAGAAAGTCTGGAGACAGGGACCCATTTTCTGCAGACTACTTTCCAGGAACGACTGCAGCCGCTTCTGGAACAGGGAAGTATCACTCCCGAAGAACATGCCGCCTATACGGCTCATAACGACAGATTGTTGAAAACCGTTGTGCTGCCCGCCTATGCCTCTCTGGGAGACGGTCTGCTGCAGCTGGAGGATGCATCCGTACTTCCCTCCGGTCTGGCTGCTCTGCCTGACGGGCAGGCCTATTACGAGCAGCTGATGATCTCCGAGACCGGCTCTTATCGTTCCATTCCCGAGATTCAAGAGCTGCTGACCGCCCAATTTGCGAAAGAATACGAAGAAGTTCGAACCCTGGCACAAAATCACCCGGAAATCATACAGAACCTCAGCCTGGACTTAAGCAGCAATTTCCCCTGCAAAAACGCGGCCCAGATGCTGCTGGATCTGCAGAGCAGAATAACGGAAACCTTTCCGCCTCTTCCCGGAGCCGCCGCAGACCTGGCAGTCAAAGAAGTATCCTCCAGCCTGGAAGCTTACTGTGCACCGGCCTTTTATCTGACTGCCCCTCTGGACGACACCACTGTCAACAGCATTTACATAAATCGCCGGAAGACGCCGGATGGGCTGGAGCTTTACACCACACTGGCTCATGAAGGATATCCGGGCCATCTGTACCAGACCGTCTACCATAACCGTCAGGCGCTTTCCTCCGGGGAACGCCCGGCCAGACAACTGCTCTGGTATGGAGGCTATCAGGAGGGCTGGGCATTGTATGTGGAATTCCTCTCCTACCAATATGCCGCACAACTTCTGCTGGAAGATAATCAGGGGACTGCCGCCCTTCTGGCACAGCTGGAATGCCATAACCGCAGTCTCCAGTTATGTCTCTATTCTCTCATTGACACCATGATACACTATGAGGGAGCCGGCTATGCCCAAATTACGAAAATGCTGGAAAGCTTCGGTATCACAGATACCGACACGGTGGCTTCCCTCTACGATTATATCGTACAGACTCCCTGCAATTATCCCAAATACTATCTGGGTTACCTGGAAATTCTGTCTTTACAGGAAAAAGCAAAGGAATTATGGGGAAAGGAATATACGGATTATCGCTTTCACTGCTTCTACCTGGACTGCGGTCCCTCGGACTTTCTCAGCCTTCGGGAACGGCTGGAATCCTGATCATTCTCCTGCTATTCTTCGGCCATACTCTCAAGATACCCTCTGTCCCACAGGAGTATCTTGAGTTTCCTGGCCGCTTCCATTGCCGGCTGCGTAAAATACTGATTGGTAAGCACCGCCCCCACCATTCTGTCATAATAATCTCTTCCGGCATAAGCTTCCTGAACCGCCTTCACTCCCACAGGCGCCGTATAACATTTACACTGAATGGCATAGGTGATACCATCCTTTTCCGCGAGAACATCTATTCCGTAATCACCGCTGCCTCTGGTGACCTCCACATCCTGAAAGCCACATTTCCTCAGCAGTTCCGCACAATAAAGTTCAAACTCATGTCCTTCCATCAGGTCAAAGCTCTCCGGCCTTCTCTTTCTGGAACGCTGCAACAGATATAATGCTGCGCTGACCAGCATGGCCAAAACACTTATCACAGTAATGATAATAATCTGATTGGTATTCATAAAATTCTCTCGTTTCTTCCCACTGCCATCTTTTCTGCAGTATTTCTATTGGTAGCAGTTCAACACTCTGCTGTTATCTCTATTGTATTCGACAACAAAAGATTATGCAAGCCCGGTTTGCAAAATCTGCGGGGCTGCGGTACAATGATGTAACAGTTCTATAAAAAGTAAGGAGATTCTCCTATGAAGCATATTCTTATTGTGGAAGATGACGCCGAAAATAATCAGATACTGAAAGAATACCTGGAAGGGCATGGCTATGCATGTACCCAGGCCTATTCCGGCAGCGAAGGAAAGCTCCTGTTCTCCATGGAGGCCTTTGACCTGATCCTGCTGGATCTGATGCTGCCGGGTATCACAGGCGAAGAGCTGATCTCTGCGTTCTCACAAAAAGCGCCCGTAATCGTTCTATCTGCAAAAAGCAGTCTGGACAGTAAGGTAAATGTTCTCTCGGCCGGAGCGGAAGATTACCTTTGCAAGCCCTTTGACCTGCCGGAGCTTCTTGTACGGATCCAGGTTCAGCTTCGCCGGCGGACTAAGGATTCCGACACCCCACGGTCCTCAGGACCGGAAGGCAGAATTTATCACTATCGTGAATGGACTCTGAATTCGGATACGCTGGAGATGCAGGCGGGCGGCAGGCCGATAGTACTGACCAAGCATGAATTTCTGATTCTGGAACTTCTGATACGCAATCCGAAGCGGGTGTTTTCCAAACAGATGATATACGAATATGTCTGGGGAGAGGACTATCTGGCGGAGGACAAAACCATCAATGTCCACATCAGCAATATTCGCGCAAAGCTAAAAGAAAGCGGGACGGATTCCTATCTGCAGACGGTGTGGGGCATGGGCTTTAAACTCAGCTGAGCTCATGTTCCGTTTTCTTTACCTTTTCTTAACCTTTTCTGAGCGTTTTATGAACCTTTCCCATCTATGATGTGTTTATAGCGAAAGGCCACATACCTGATTTGACCAGCCCATGTCAATCATGTACATGGAATTCAAAAAGCATGCGGCTTCGGCAAAGGAAAGGAGACAAAGGAAAGGAGATAAAAATAGTATGAACAACAAAGAAACATTTGCGGTGGAAACAGTTGCGCTCACCAAACTCTACAAGGGAAAAGCAGCCGTAAACCACCTGAATCTGAAAGTCCGGGAAGGAGCTATTTACGGATTTATTGGAAGGAATGGCGCCGGGAAATCAACCACACTGAAAATGCTCTGTGGCCTGGTAAAGCCTGCGGAAGGAGAAATCAGGCTGTTCGGAAAGCCGGTGCAGGATCCTTTTGTGGCCCGGAGAATCGGCTGCCTGATTGAATCGGCGGGACTATATCCCAAGATGACGGCAAGGCAGAACATGATTATGAAAGCCCGGTGCATGGGATTGTCCGATGAAAAAAGTGTGGACCTGATTCTGGAACGGACCGGCCTCTCCGATACGGGCAACAAACCCACAAAACTTTTTTCCATGGGAATGAAGCAGCGTCTGGGTGTTGCCCTGGCCCTTCTGGGGAATCCTGATCTGCTGATTCTGGATGAGCCCATCAACGGCCTGGACCCGGAGGGCGTCCGTGAAATCCGGCAGCTGATCCTTTCTCTCAACGAAGAGGGGAAGACCTTCCTGATCAGCTCCCATATTCTGGGCGAGCTCAGCAAAATCTCCACCCATTATGGAATCATTAAGGATGGGAACCTGGTGGATCAGATCAGCAGGCAGGAGCTGGAAAAAAGCTGCACAGATTACTACCAGATTGAAGTGGACGATGTAAAACGGTCTCTTCCGCTGATCATGGAGCATATTGGCGGAAGTCAGACGGAAGTCCAGGATAGCCATACCATACGGATCTATGGTCTGGCGGAAGGCGCGGCGCTGAACCGGCTTCTCGTGGAGAACCAGATACAGGTTTACGCATCCGGCTTCCACCACATGGATCTGGAAGAATATTTTCTGGCCCGCATGGACGGAAGTCACATAGGTGATAGCCAAAATGGGAAGAAGGAGGGAGAGAAAAATGTTTAATTTACTGCGCATGGATTTATATCGGCTGAAAAGAAGCCGTTCCATTTATATCTGTTTTGCCATTTTACTGGTAATGACCGTGATCTGTTTCTGGTTCGTATGGATGACAGCCACGCCTCAGGGAGACGCCCTTGCCGAAAAGCTGGGCATCGCGGAGGTGCTCAGAGAGGACAGTTTGTCTGTGGAGAATTACGACACCCTGCTGATGTTCCGGGAAATTGCAATGGACGGAGGCGCATACAGTGCCATTCTGGGAATCCTGGTCGCACTTTTCGTCTGCCTGGATTTTCACAGCGGATTCCTGAAAAATATTATGTCTCTGCACCGGCAGAGATGGAAATATGCCATTAGCAAGGTGATCACTGCGGGCATTCTGAGCTTCTTCTACCTTATGCTGCAATATGCCTTCTGCCTACTGCTCAATGTGCTGTTCGGACATCTGGTCCCGCTTACCGGTTTCGGAGATACTCTGTTCTATCTGGCAAGTGCCTGGCTCAACACCACCGCCTTCTCGGCGCTGATGATTCTGATCTGTTTCTTCACACGAAGCAGTGCCGCAGGTGTGTTTACTGCATTGCTGCTGGGCGGCGGCATTGTCCAGACGATTCTCCGCGGTTTTCTGTCATTATTCCATTTGGACGATTGGCTGAATTATACCTTATATTACAGTCTTGTCCTTGCACCTTCCTCTTATACCGGAACCGGCAGCCTGAGAATGTTTGGGGCGGCCCTCGTATTTCTCGTCCTGTATTCCGCCCTTGCCACTGTATCTCTGAGCAGGCAGGATATCTGACACTGTTCCTAAACTCCCATGCGCTAAACCGCTTCTCTTTGCGGTTTTGGGTTGATATTTATCTGGAAAGGATGACGACGAAAATGTATGCTCTGTTTATTCTGTCCGTCACAGCCTGTATCCTTCTGGCGCTGTTTTATATACGGCTGTGCCTGGATATCCGTTCTATCTGTAATCAACTGCGGGAAATCCAGCGGGGAAGCCATCTGGAGCTGACGGTGAACAGCCGTCAGCGGGCGCTGATCACATTGTGTCGGAAGCTGAATCAGGTGCTCTCTTCCAGGGACCAGAGCCATATCCAGTATGAGAAGGCCGAGCGGCGGCTGAAGCAGAGCATTACGAATCTGGCCCATGATATCCGCACACCGCTTACCGGGGCTTCCGGCTACCTTCAGCTGGCAGAGGAATGTGTGGACGCCGGGAAAAGGGAACATTATCTGCAGGCCGCCTCCGCCAGACTGATCGAGCTGGAGGACATGCTGGAAAAGCTGTTTCTGTATACCAAGATCACCAATGAGGACTTCGTCTTTTCCGGAGGCAGCCTGAAAAGCATACCCGTATATCCTCTTCTGGAGAACTGTCTTTTGAGCTTTTATACCCAATTTGAAGAAAAGGGTATCACACCGGAACTCCTTTTCTCCTCGAAGGATTTCCGGGTTCAGGCAGAAGAGGAGGCCCTGAGACGCATCTTCCTGAATCTGATTCAGAATGCCCTTGTCCACGGCGCCGGCGGCTTCACTGTTTATTCGGCTACTTCCACCTTCAACATGGGTGAAGTGGAACCTTTCGAGCCGGCTAAAGTTTCCAGGCAGACGTTATGTTTGCGGGAAACGCCGGTTCTCGTCTTCGAGAACCCGGTGGGGACGGATAATCTGCCGGATCCGGCGCAGATGTTTGAACGGTTTTATAAGGCGGATTCTGCCCGCAGCAAAAGCTCTTCCGGTCTGGGACTGTTCATCGTGCGAGAGCTTATGCGAAAGATGGGCGGGGAGGCAGAAGCAGAGCTTCAAGGAAATATGCTCCGGATTATTCTGCGCTTTTCGGCATAATCGTAACAGTTCAGTGCCCTGTCTGGACTGTTACGCATAATCCGCGAAAATACAATTTCCCTTTTGTGAAAAAAGATTTGCATATCTGATTTTTCTGTGGTATAGTCACTTTAGCACTTTAAACTTTCAATGTGTTAAACAGCAGATGGATTTCCTGAACATCTGCCGGTGCAAATCCAAAATACAAAAGGAGCAGTATCATGAAACTTGTATTACTTATCATCTATTTTGCGGTGTTGGTCGGTATTGGCCTCTATTGCCGGAAGCATTCCACCGATGTCAACGGCTTCGTGCTTGGAGGGCGTTCCGTTGGTCCCTGGCTGACCGCCTTTGCCTACGGCACTTCCTATTTCTCGGCGGTAGTCTTCGTGGGATACGCCGGACAGTTTGGCTGGAAATACGGAATTGCGGCCACCTGGGCCGGAATCGGCAACGCCATCATTGGCTCTCTGCTGGCCTGGGTCATCCTGGGGCGCAGAACCCGTATTATGACGCAACATCTGAACTCTGCCACCATGCCCCAGTTTTTCGGAGAGCGTTTCGGAAGCAAACCGCTTAAAATCGGCGCCTCCGTTATCATTTTCATCTTCCTGATTCCCTATACCGCCTCACTGTACAACGGCCTCTCCAGGCTCTTCGGAATGGCATTCAACATTGATTATTCCGTGTGCATCATTCTGATGGCAGTGCTGACTGCAATCTATGTCATTGCAGGCGGCTATATGGCCACCGCCATCAATGATTTCATTCAGGGTATCATCATGCTGGGCGGTATTGTTACGATCATCGCCGCCGTGTTAAAAAGCAAGGGCGGTTTCATGACGGCGCTGGACAGTCTGGCAAGAGTGACGGATGAAACTGTTTCCACCGCACCGGGTACCTTTTCCTCCTTCTTCGGTCCGGATCCGCTGAACCTGATGTTTGTGGTTATCCTCACTTCCCTTGGCACCTGGGGCCTGCCCCAGATGGTACAGAAATTCTATGCCATCAAAAATGAAGAGGCCATTAAAAAAGGTACTATCATTTCCACCCTGTTCGCCCTGGTGGTGGCCGGCGGATGTTATTTCCTTGGCGGTTTCGGAAGGCTGTTCTCCGATCAGGTGGACATCGCCGCGGACGGCTTTGACGCCATCATTCCCGCAATGCTGTCCGGTTTATCTCCCCTGCTGATTTCGCTGGTGGTGATTTTGGTGCTGTCGGCTTCCATGTCCACTCTCTCCTCTTTGGTCATGGCCTCCAGCTCCACCCTGACCATCGACTTTATCAAAGAATTGTTCCACAAAGAAATGAGTGAGAAAAAGCAGGTATTGTGCATGCGCCTGCTGATTGTGGTATTTATCGCCATTTCTTCCGTTTTGGCCCTGATCCAGTACAAAAGTTCCGTGACCTTTATCGCTCAGCTGATGGGCGTATCCTGGGGTGCTCTGGCCGGTTCCTTCCTGGCTCCGTTTTTGTACTCCCTGTATTCCAAACGGGTGACAAAGGCTTCCTGCTGGGTCTGCTTCCTGTTCAGTTCTATCTTGATGGTAGCCAATATTTTCTTCCGGTCTTCTTTCCCGGTGATCATGCAGTCCCCCATCAACTGCGGCGCTATCGCCATGCTGGCTGGTCTGGTCATCGTCCCCATTGTCAGCCTGTTTACGCCGAAACCGGATAAGAAACTGGTGGACAGCGCTTTCGCCTGCTATGAGAAGAAAACGGAAGTTGCCCAGAAAACGGCATTGAACAGCTGAGAATCTGTTGGAATATTCGGATAAATAGACCAAAGGCCCTGCCGCAAACGGCGGGGTCTTTATTCATGACAATAGAAGCTTCGCGAAGCGTAGATTCTATTGTTCATGGCAATTATTATGCCTTTTCTACAATATAAATCGGAATCAGAAATAAATTGTTTACAATTTAGAGATGTTCGCGTTAAACTTATCTGGTAATATAAAAAAGTATTCTCTAAAACGGACGAGAGGTAAAAGATGGAAAGCGGAAACATTCTGGTAATTGAAGATGAAAAGCCCATTGCCGACATTCTGAAATATGGTTTTGAAAAGGAAGGCTTCCAGGTGAAATGTGCCTACACAGGAAGCGAAGGATTTGTCCTGGCCTGCAAGGAGCCGCCGGATATCGTTCTTCTGGACTGGATGCTGCCGGATATCAGCGGTGTGGATGTCTGCCGGATGCTGACTGAAAAATACAGAATCCCTATCATTATGCTGACTGCCCGGGGCACTGTGGAGGACAAGCTTTACGGACTGGAATCCGGAGCGGACGATTATATTACCAAACCCTTCGATCTCAGAGAAGTGGTAGCCCGTGTGCGGACCATTCTGCGCAGATTTCAGAAGACCCGGGAAAGTACAGACAGCGACCGGCTTGTCTGCGGACACCTGACTGTGGTGGAAAAAGAGCACAGCATTTACTGCAGGGGAGAGCTTCTGAATCTGACCCCAAAGGAATACGATCTTCTTCTCTGCTTTTTAAAGCACCCCCGTCAGGTCTTTACCAGAACGGTACTCCTGGATCAGATCTGGGGATATGATTTTGCCGGAGATACCAGAACTGTGGATATCCATGTACAACGGATCCGGAAAAAGGCCGGTCTGGAAGAGACACTGTTAACTGTTTTTGGAGTGGGGTATAAATATGTCCCGGAATAAGAAATCCCATCGCCTGGGAATGCGTTTCCAGATGGCTTTGATTCTGTCCGCAATCTTCTTGGCAGGCGGCTGTACTCTGTACGGCGCTATTCACACCAGACTTTGGCAGAATCTGGAGTCTCAGATGATACGGGATCTCCAGGGAATTCAGGAAAACACCCTGATCTACATCCGCCAGCTTCTGATGCTGCGGGAGGCCAACAATGATATAGAAGGGTATACCCGGATCGCAGACGACATTGCCCGAGAATTAAAAATGCTGGGGCAGCGAAATCTGATTGTATTGGATACCAGAGGACAGTACCTGAGCGGCAACAGGCAGATGCAGGAGGAGAATCCCACCTCTGATCTGCAGCAGGCTCTGGAGGGGAATGCCGCTTTTACCATGACCTATCCCGCATCGGACCGGATGCTGGTCTATTTTTCCATGCCCGTCATCATTGAGAACCGAGCTCTGGGTATCATTCGTTACCAGCTGGATACCTCCCAGCTCTATGTGCAGGTAAAGCAGACGGAACATCTGGTCTATCAGACGACGGCAACCGTATTTGTCCTGCTTTTTTTACTGCTGATCTTTTTTATCGGCAGGCTGCTAACCCCTATTCAGAAGCTGAGCAAAATTTCCAGGCATGTGGTGCAGGATTTGTCCCGGGAAGAAATTGACATGCAAATGATGGCCCAGCTGGCAGATTCCGGGCGCAGAGACGAAGCAGGTGAACTTTCCAGGAATTTCAGCATCATGTTGGAGATGATCGGATCTCAGTTCCAGCGCATGCAGGCCGATCAGGACCGTATCATTGAACTGCTGGGCAGCAGACAGGAATTCTACAACAATATGACCCATGAACTGAAGACTCCTTTAACCACAATCCAGGGATATGCCCAGCTCATGGAGGCCGATCAGGGGGCCGACAGACAGCTGACCGATAAGGGGTTACACCAGATTCTGCAGGAAAGCGCCAGAATGCATCAAATGGTACTGCAGCTTCTGGAAATGTCCGACAAAAGCATCTATATGGAAAAACGTCTGGTGGACCTGGTGCAGACCGGCATCAGCGTGGCCCAGGCATTGGAAATCAAGGCCGCCCGATATGAAATGCAGATCGAGACGAAATTTACAGAGCCCCTTCCCGTGTTGGGTGTGGAGGAGAGGCTGCGCCAGGTTCTAATCAATCTTGTAGACAATGCTGTCAAATATGGAGACAGCCACACCCCCATCTGCATCGGCGGCTTCCGAAAAAAAGATTTCGTTCTGCTTTATGTCCGCAACCAGGGAAAGGGACTGACACCGGAAGAACAGCGGCTTATCTTTGAGCCGTTCTACAGGGTGGACAAGACTTACTCAAGAGAACAGGGCAGCTCCGGCCTTGGCCTCTCTATCTGCAAGAAAATCATGGAGGAGCACGGCGGTTCCATTTATGTGAAAAGCAAACCCGGCGCCCAGACAGTGTTCTACATCCGGCTCAAAGCGGCGCAGGAAGTCGAAGCCCCCGCAGAAGCTATAAGGGAAGTCAAGCCCCACGAATTCCGTAGAAAATCAGGAGAACAAATTGAGAAACATGCTTAAACGAAAAACCAAATTCCTGTTATCCGCTCTGTTGTCCGTTTCCTTCTTGTTGACAGGGTGCACTCCGGAAGAAAAGACACTGTTGCTGCCCATGATAACCTCCTCCGGAGAGGAATCGGAAGAGGCGGACTCCGCAAAAGATTTTACGGTTAAAAAAATATATACTTACACTTACGAGACCGATGATAGTCTGGGAAAAAGTGCTTTTCTGCAAAATTGCGGCGAAAATGAGCTCCTCATTCTTGCCCGGAATGAAGAGGGGCCGGAAGGCTCTCTGGTCTATCGTCAGGTGGATTACCGCTATGGTTTCTATGACACCCTGGGACAATTTCAACCATTCTGGGACTTTTGGTTTCATCCTTCCGAAGAAGAGTCAAAAGAGGACATTTATCTGGACAGAATGATTCCCTCCCCTGACGGTTCACAGCTCCTGCTCTATGTCCGTTCCGCCTTCTGGAACACTTATTTTGTCTGGCTGTACTCCATGGACAGTCAGGAACCTCTGCTTTTGTATGAAGGTTCTCCTCATGCGAATCCACCGGACAAAAATTCTTCAGACACAGAGGTCAAATTGCTGGGTTCCTTTTCTGAAAGCGGCCGCTGGGTCACTTTTGATGCGGCCGGAGCCACCTGTGAAGACGAATATTATATTCCGATATTTGACTGCCAAAAAGCGCATTCCGACGGCAGAGAACCAGCTCAGGATACGGCGGAAGATACGGAGCTGTCCTATGTCTATCCTCCCGATCAGAAGCTGTATGCCCCAAAAGTAGATATGGACAGCCTGTATACGGCGATGCTTTATGATCGGCCGGACAGCGCGGGACTGATTTGTTTTGGGCGTGATTCCAATGGGTTATTTGTCACGCAGGACTATTCCGAACCCCCGAATGCATCTGAAGCAGATATGTCCAAAGCTTATTCTTATCCTTGTGTGCACAAGGGCACCATCCTGGAGGAAGATGGTAGAATGAGGTATCTGCACTACCGGTACCATTTAAAGGAAAACAGTATCTATTACCTGGAAACCCCTATATCCCTCTCCTGTAAAGACATGGCCACCCTGGAAACAGTTGACAGGCATCAGGATTTCCCGAACCTTGTCTGGGATTTTCTGCCTCTGGATTCCGGTGATCTCCTGGCCGTACTTGTCCAGGAACAGAAAGCGGAAGAAATGATGTCTGCCACCGGTATGAATATAGATACCTATATTTTTTCCGAAACCAGCTTCCTCACCGCAGTACAGGATTACTGGAATATTCTCTCCGCGGACCTGTATCTGTATCCGGAGGGAGAGACGGAGGGACATCTGCTGTATAAAAATCTGCAGAATCTCATTTCTATAGAGTATGATGCGGCAAACCGGCGGATTCTTCTTGAGACCAGCGAAGGGCAATTCTCCTCCCGCAGGAAATGTATTATTCTGGAACTGTAAGAATACCGCAACATCCGTATCCTGTACAGAAAGACACGGGGCTGGCGCACGGTTGTCTCGCAGGATTCAATATATTTACAAGGCGAAACATTTTAGATACATCATCGCCATGCATAAGATACATCTTTCCGTTAGACTAAAGAGTATACGTAACAGTTCAGTGCCCTGTCTGAACTGTTACGAGCATACAGATGACAATGGAAGGAAGTACGGATTATGTGTGGAATATGCGGATTTATAGAAAAAAACAATAACTGTGGTGAATCTGTTTCAGCAAAGGCAAAAGAACGGAAACAAATATTGGAGGGGATGATGGCGTCCCTGATTCACAGAGGTCCCGATCAGGGTAACAGCTGGATGTCTGAAAATGCAGCTTTGGGGTTCCGTCGTCTCAGCATTATCGATCCCTCCGGCAGCATTCAGCCAATGGCCAATGAGACAGGAGACCTGCATCTGGTGTTTAACGGTGAAATCTATAATTACCAGGAGCTTCGCCAGGAACTGTTCAAAGCAGGACACCGCTTTTCCACCCAGGGAGATTCCGAAGTACTGCTGCACGGTTATGAAGAATGGGGCGAGCGGCTGCCCGACCATCTCAGAGGCATGTTCGCCTTTGCCATCTGGGACGAAAAAGGCCAGCGGCTATATGCGGCCAGAGACCCCTTCGGCATCAAGCCTTTTTACTATGCACTGTCAGAGGGAAACTTTATCTTCGCTTCGGAGATCAAGGGAATCCTGCCCCACCCTGCCTATCAGAAAAGACTAAATCCCGAGGCTTTGGAACAGTATCTTTCTTTTCAATACTCCGCCCTGGAGAAAACCTTCTTTCAGGGAATCTGGCAGCTGCTGCCCGGCCATTTTCTGCAATATGATCAGAAGGCGTCCGCACTGACCCTGGAACAATACTTTTCGCCGGAATTAAACCCGGAACATACCGAGGGCCCAAACGCCAAAACGGAGAAACAATGGATTGCCGAACTGGACCGGACCATCTCCGAATCTGTTAAATGCCATATGGCGGCAGACACGGAAATCGGCACATTCCTTTCCGGCGGAGTGGATTCCGGATTAATCGCCGCCGAATTCACAGGGGACAAAGCTTTTACCGTAGGTCTGGGCTCAGGCCAAAGCCACTATAATGAAATCCCGTTGGCAGCTGAACTGGCGCAAAAACTACATCTGAAACACCGCGGAAAAAGAATCACCGAGAAAGAATTCTGGAATGCAGTGCCCGAGGTGCTCTACCACATGGATGAACCGTCGGGAGATCCTTCCGCAGTAGCTCTATATTTTCTGTCCAGAGAAGCGGCCAGACAGGTGAAAGTAGTAGTATCCGGAGAAGGCGCGGACGAATTGTTCGGCGGCTACTGTATCTACTGTGAGCCAAATGCTCTGCATCTGTACCAGAAGCTTCCGGCAGCTCTGCGGCAGGGTATCGCCGGGCTCGTGTCCCGTCTGCCAAAGCTGAAGGGCCAGAGCTTTCTCATCCGGGGCAGTCAGACCGTGGAACAGCGTTTTATCGGAAATGCCAACCTCTTTACCGCCGAGGAACGAAAAAAGCTTTTAAAAAATCCCACCACAGCCCTTAGTCCTCAGGAGCTTCTGTCCAAAGACTATCAGAGGGTGCGGGACCTGGATGAAGCCAGCCGTATGCAATACATAGACCTGCTCCACTGGCTGCCCGGAGATATCCTGCAGAAAGCGGACCGCATGAGTATGGCCCACTCTCTGGAACTTCGGGTGCCTTATCTGGATAAGGAGATATTCCGGGTAGCCGGAAGACTTCCTGCCAAATATAAGCAAAAAGGACAGGTATCCAAATATCTGTTCCGGAAAGTTGCCGCACGCCATCTTCCCGCCCCCAATTCCAATCGAAGGAAGCTGGGATTTCCCATTCCGCTGGGGTCCTTTCTGACTTCCGAGGCCGGTTCCAGAATCGTCACCCAGGCATTCTCCTCCCCTGCCGCGAAGAAATTTTTCCGAAGGGAAGCCCTGGACCAGCTCCTGCAGGGCCGGGGACTTGGAAGAGGCAATACCAACCGAAAGGTCTGGGCCGTGTATGCTTTCCTGGTTTGGTATGATATTTATTTCTCTGACAATGCGTCGCCGGCAGTCGAGTAGGGATATGTTTTCCCGGCCCGCATGCCGCATCATCAGCAAATGAGGCTCTCTTCCGCGGCTTCAATAAGTCTCCAGGTGGAAGGAATACAAGATTCTCTCCTTCACCGGCTTTCCATAAATCTTCTGTATGGCCTCCTGATAGTAGTCCAGCTGGGTTTCATAACGATTCCAGAGCTCTGTCAGCGAGGCCACGGAATCTGTCTTGTAATCCAGCAGAACCACCCCGTCCTCTTCCTCGAAGAACACATCTATGATTCCCTGGATGAGAACAGTCTCACTGTCCGGGAACTCCTTTTTCAGTCTGCGGGCATCGATCCCCAGCACAAAAGGCTGTTCCCTGTAAAGGCTGCCCCTGCGCTGAGCCTGCCACATGCGAAGGGCCAGCGGAGAACGCAAAAATTTTACTATTTTTCGTACCTGCACAGCCTGGGCATATTCTTCCGTCAATCGTTTGCTCCGGATTTCTTCCTCTATAAAAGTATGTACCGCCTCTGATACATCTTTGTCCGAGGCGTTGTAATCCAATATTGCCTCAAAATCCAGAAGCTCCATCACCCTGTGATAGGCATTTCCCCGAACAGCGCCGCTGACCCCCTCCTCTTCTCTCCGAAAAAGGGGAATATAGGGCTGTACTTCTTTTTCCTCAAAGGTGTGATATGCCGCTTCATCCCGGTCCGCCATGGCGGCAATCTTCAGCTCCGACACAGTGGTTTTGGTATACAGATCGGCCAACATTGCATAAGCGTAACAGGTATTCAGGCGCCTGGTCAAACGCTGCGCCTCCTGTGCATCTCCCAGATTCTGCGCCTGTCTCAAGACTTCCCTGCGCCGGAATAGCTGGGCCTGCTCCGTCATTTCTTCCGCCGCTTTCTCCGGCTGCCCTGTCACAGATACCCGGATACAGGATTCCGGCAGTACAGGCAGCAAAAAGTCCAGGAAACAACCTGCCTCCATAAAATCAAGGCTGCTCAATTTTCTCCTGCCGATCTCTCTGCACTTCTCCCACTTCTGCTCCGCATTTTCCAGTACTCCCGTCATAATCAGCTTTTCTCTGGCCCGGGTCATCGCCACATAGAGCAGCCGGAGCTCTTCGGACAGACTGTCCTCCCGAAGCTTTCTCGCCAGTGTCACCCGCCGCAGCGTCTTGTTCCGAACTCGTCTCTCCGGGTCCACATAATCCACAGCCAACCCTAAGTCCATATCCAATATCAAAGATTGATTCGCGTCCTGCATATTAAAGCGCTTACTCAGACCTGCCACAAAGGTAACCGGAAATTCCAGACCTTTACTCTTGTGAATACTTATCATTCGGACCACATCCGCATTTTCATCCAGCAGCTCCGCCTTGCCGGAATCCACTTCACATTCCTCCAGATGTTCCATATATCGGACAAAATGAAACAACCCAAAATAACTGGTCTTCTCAAAATCTGAGGCCCTGGTCAGCAGCATCTCCACATTGGCCCGCTTTTTACTTCCGGTGGGAAGAGCGGTTACATATTCCAGATACCCGAACTCCTCTATCAATCCGGTCAACAGTTCTCTGACAGGAAGATAAACCGTACGCTCACGCCAGACGGCAATCCACTGAAGAAAAGCGGTGACTTTTTCTCTGAGAGCAGAAAACTCTGTCCCCAAATCCTCCACAAAATACTTTAATGCCTGGTACAAGCTGCAGTTTTTTACACCGCCGCGGATTGTGGCGATCTCTTCCTCTGAAAAGCCTCCGAATATGGACTTCATCACCCCAAACAGGGGAATATCCTGGACAGGATTATCCAATACCCGCAAAAGCTGCAGAAGTTCCTGTACCTCGGTGGCTTCAAAATATCCGGTTCGGGAGGTAATATATACCGGAATGCCTTCCTTCTCCAGAACGTCCCGGAATTCCTCATCCCAGCCGCTGTTGGTGCGAAGCAGAATCACCATGTCGCTGTACTTCACCGGCCTGCTTTCGCCGCTCTTTTTGTCCGTCACCTGGAAATGCTCTCTCAGTTCTTTGATTTTCCGGGCAATGACCAGGGCCTCCGCCTGTTTTGCATTCTGTTCCGTCTCTTTATCCGGCTTCTCCACCAGCAGAAGCTCGCTGGCACAATCTTCCCTTTCCGGATATTCTGCTCCGGGATACAGTGCGGCCCTGTGATCGTAGGCAATCCCCCCCACTTCTTCACTCATGAGGCAGCTGAATACATCGTTTACAGCCTCCACCACCTGTGTACGGCTGCGGAAATTTTTCGCCAGATCAATTCTTCTGCAGGGGCCGGTGCTTTCGTAGATATTATATTTTTCCAGAAAGAGTTCAGGTCTGGCCAGGCGGAATTTGTAAATGCTCTGCTTTACATCCCCTACCATGAATCGGTTAAAATGTCCGTCCTCCTCACCGGAAACCGCCTTCAGCAGATACTCCTGCACCAGATTGCTGTCCTGATATTCGTCTATCAGTATTTCCACAAAATGCTGACGATACTCCAGAGCGACGGCGCTGGGTCTGATCTCTTCTCCCTCTCCATTCAGCAAAATGTCCAGGGCATAGTGCTCCATATCGGAGAAGTCAATCACCTTCTTCTCCTGCTTTTTCTCCCGCATCCGCCTGTCAAAGTCCAGAGTCAGATCAATCAGTGTGGCTACCGGTTCCTTGCAGGCTGCGCTCTGCCTGGCAGCCAGATCCGGCAATGTGGCAAAAAAGCGCTCTTCCATCCCTTTCAGGCTTTCCTTCACTTCCGCCCGCAGCTCTTTCGCCAGCTCCTTTTTTACCGGGGAAACACTTGGGTCCTTTTTGGAGGGCAGCCTGCCAAAATTCACCGCAGGCAGCTTCACCGCATATTCCTCCAGAGACTTACAGGAAAGCAGACCCTCCAGCTGTTCCAGCTCCCTGTCCACAATCTCCCCATACTGCCAGGGACCGTCCGGCGACTGACACAGTTCCTGTACCCGGGTCAGCTTTTCCATGCATCCGACAATCATACGATGCAGATGCACTTCCAGCCACCTGCCGTAAGAACTACCGCATATTTCCGCCACCGTAGCCGCCTGGTAATCCTCCTTACGCGCTTCCAGCCACCTGGCCGGCCAGGGGAAGCTGCCAGCATACCGGGCCAAATTCAAAATGTGCTGTTCCAGCACACTTTCCTTCCCTCCCGGACAGAAATATTCCACGCAAAAGCGGAAGCGCTCGCTGTCTGAGGCAAAAGAATCCTCCATCAGCTCCTCCAATGCTTCCTGCTGCATCATTTTGATCTCGCCTTCGTCCGCAGTGCGGAAAGCCGGATCCAGCCCAATCTCATTGAAATGGTTTCTCAGCAAAAACATACAAAAGCTGTCTATTGTGGTAATCTGAGCATTGTGCAGCAAAACAGCCTGTCTCTGTATATGCTCGGATTCCGGAGTTTCCGAGAGTCGCTTCGAAATCCCCGCCCCGATTCGCTCCCGCATTTCCGCAGCCGCCGCATTGGTAAAAGTGACGATCAGCAATCTGTCAATATCCACCGGCTTCCTCTCGTCACAGACCATCTTCACGATCCGCTCCACCAACACGGCAGTTTTGCCGCTTCCTGCCGCCGCCGATACCAGAATATTACAGCCATGCAGTTCGATGGCCTCCCGTTGTTCCTCCGTAAATGTAACCGCCATAGCATCCGCTCCTTTGCTTTCGCAAAACTCAAAATTCATTGTCCTGTATTATAAAATTCCGCCTTGCAAAATTCTATCGTCTTGTATTATAGTGGTTTCCCAGAAAAACAGCAAGGGGGTGGATCAACTCATATCGTCCCGAAGTGCCTCGATGATATTTTCCCTCCTGATTTTGCTGACCGTATACAGCATTGTGATAAAAATCACCAGAAATACACCTGCTATGCTGATGCCAATGCTGCTCCAGGGGAATCTGAACGCTATGTCCATCCTGCCCTCCATACCGATCATCACCATATAAATTGCCCAGGAGCAAAGTCCGGCCACAGGCAGTCCAAAAAGCAGCGTCCGCCACCCGTACAGCAGACACTCAAAACGCATCATCCGCCCGAACTCCCGATCCGACATTCCCACCGAACGAAGCATGGCCAGTTCCCGCCTCCGCAGCCTGATATTTGTAGAAATAGTATTGAATACATTTACCGTGGCAATCAATGTAATCATAAGCGTGAAGAAAACCGAAAACAATTTCACGATAAACAGCATATTACGATTTCCCTCCAGCTTTTCATGAATATTGCTCAGCGTATAGGGGACGGTGATATCTGCCCCGTCAATCAACGTCTGCATTTTTTCCCTTGTCTGTCCGGGCGTATCTGACCAGAAAGTCATACACGGCTGTGTTCCCTTCTCTTTTCTGCCGACGGCAGCAATATCGCAGGTGCTTCCCCGGACTCCGTTCACCCCCTTCAGTTCATCGTAGAGCTGTAGGAATTCCTTTTCCTCCATATCCTGGGTCCAGAACAAAATATCTCCTTCCACATCTACTACCACCTGCTCAGTCAACAGCTGCAAATCTGCTGCGAAGGAGCTTGCGGAGATATACAATACCACACTCAGCATCAGAGACAGGATAATACTGCGATACCGTTTTGCATTCCTCCGGAAATTTTTCCATGCGATGGTTCCCTCCAGGCCAAATACCCTTGCTGCTATCTTTGGTATCTTCACATCCCGTTTTCTGATTTCCACCGCCCTGGTCTGGCGAATGCAGTCCATGACCGGCACGGCAGCCGCCTTCCGGGCAGGAAGGTAGGCTGAAAGCAAGATAGTGCTCATGCCGAACACTGCCGCTGTCACAATGGCAGGAACGGATATCTTCAAAACGAGGGGCACATTGTCATACATGACATTCTTGAAATTCTCAGATACCAGCGCAAGCACCAGGCCGATCATGGGAACCCCTGCCACCACGCCTATGGGAATGGCAACAAGCCCGATACAGAGCCCTTCAAACAATACGGCATTTCGTATCTGTCTTTCCGTGGCCCCGATAGACAGCAGAATTCCAAACTGATGCACACGCTCGTTCAGAGAAATCGTGAACGAATTATAAATGAGAAAGACGGAACCCAGCATAATCAGCGCCATCAACACAATTCCGATGGAACACAGAATCATATTGAAGGTCTGGTCTCCGGAAATCCCCCAAAAACGCAGTACATAATCATTTAAAATACAGACACATCCATATTCTTCAGACAGATCTTCCACATAGTTTCTTACGGAAAAAGGATTTTTCAATGTGATAAATGCGCTGACACTGTCTGTGTCCCGGTTCTTATCCGATCTGGTGATCAGGGTATATCCGGGCGCCGTGGTCTCTTCAAATCCGGGTCTTTCGCAGATACCTACAACTGTGT
>CAQUWW010000049.1:0-2735 GCA_948896875.1 uncultured Acetatifactor sp.
TTTATTCTCGTTTATGAGAAAATAAAGGGTAATTATAAAAATGCCGAACCAAACAGAAGTCAGACCAAACGAAGGTCAGACCAAACGAAGCCATACCGGCGCGGCGAAAGGACATTTGGCTGAGACGGGGCGGCATCGACAAAAATCGAGGGCAAAAATGAACGAAAAGATATTGGTGGCAGATGACGAGAAAGAGATTGCGGACCTGGTGGAGCTGTACCTGAAGAATGAGGGCTTTCAGGTTTTGAAATGCTATGACGGCGCCCAGGCCATGAAGGCGGCCCAGGAGGAAGAGCCGGAGCTGGCCGTTCTGGACATTATGCTTCCCGGGGTGAGCGGGCTGGAAATCTGCCGGAAAATCAGAGAAAAGCATACGTATCCGATTATCATGTTGACGGCGAAGGACGGGGAGCTGGATAAAATCAATGGGCTGACCATGGGGGCGGACGATTATATGACGAAGCCTTTTCTGCCGCTGGAGCTGGTGGCCAGAGTGAAGGCGCAGCTTCGGCGCTACAAAAGGTATAACACAGTTCCAACCCAGGAGGATGTGTTTTCTGTCTCCGGGCTGGTACTGAACAGCAAAACCCATGAATGCTTTTTAAACGAAAAAGAACTGAATCTGACGCCTACGGAATTCTCCATTCTCCGCATTCTGTGTCAGAGGAAAGGACAGGTGGTCAGCGCGGAGGAACTGTTTCATCTCATCTGGGAAGAAGAATATTACACCAAGAACAACAATACTATAACCGTGCATGTCAGACATCTGCGGGAAAAGATGGGAGACTCCTTCGAGCATCCGAAATACATCAAGACAGTCTGGGGGTGTGGATACAAAATTGAAGGATAATCCGAAGACAAAAAGGTTTTTGATTACGGTACTTTTGGTTGTGGGAGCCATTGTACTGTGCAGGGCGGTTTATGCATTTTTTGACTATGCGATGAACGGCTATGTGATGGACTGGTTTGACAAGAATTATATGTTTTCCGAATGGGTGAGATTACCCGAAGGGGCGGAAGGATATTATCGCATCACACCTGTCTGGTGGAGGATTAAGAATCTGGTGTTCCAGCTGTTTATCGGGATGGTACTTTTTCTGGTTCTGGCAATCCGTCTGGCTACGATCATATGTGCTTCCAGACAGGAGCGGAAGACCATTCAGGCGGTGGGGCATCTGATTGGCGATTACATGAAACATGACAGAGAGGCGGCGGAAGTGTTCCCGGAAAACTACGGGGTGGTCTCCGCCCAGATGGCGGAGATCAAAGCAGCCATAATGCGGCAGGAGCAGCTGCAGAAGGAAGAGGCAGGAAGGAAAAATGATCTGATCACCTATCTGGCCCACGATCTGAAAACCCCTCTCACATCCGTTGTGGGGTATCTGAGTCTGCTGGACGAGGCGCCGGATATGCCGGAGGCCCAGAAGGAAAAATACGTGCATATCACCTTGGACAAGGCTCTGCGGCTGGAAAAGCTGATCAATGAATTCTTTGAAATTACCCGTTACAATCTGCAGCAGATTGTATTGGAAAAAGAAAGTGTAAATCTGGCTTTTATGCTGGTACAGATGGCGGATGAATTCTATCCACTGCTTTGTGCACATGGAAACAGTGTGAAACTGGAATGTCAGACAGCGGATGAAAACTCTATTGGAACGGGAGACTGCTATGTCCCGGCGGAAGAAATCATTGTGTATGCGGATGGGGAAAAGCTGGCGAGAGTATTTAATAATATTCTGAAAAATGCCATAGCATACAGTTACCCGGATACGAAGATTCTGGTGACATGCAGAGGATACAGGGAGTATGTGACCATCGTTTTTTCCAACAGAGGGAAGACAATTCCCGCACAAAAACTGGATGCTATCTTCGAAAAATTTTTCCGATTGGACGAAGCAAGATCCACCAATAACGGGGGGGCTGGACTGGGATTGGCCATTGCGAGAGATATTGTGGCACTCCATGGGGGCACCATCACGGCGGACAGTGCCGATGAAGTGACAACCGTTACCGTGACGCTGCCGGTCTCCACTTAAGCAGCACAGACAAAGCCGCATGTACGGCAGAACGAATATCTTATAACGGATATTCTTCCTTCAGCTTGAAATATTTTTCTGCGATGAGTTCGCTGACATGGGCCCCCATATTTTTCCGAAGGGCCTTATCCATCTCAGCCAGATAAATGGGTTCTTCAAATTGCAGAACGACGGTAGCCCGTTTTACTTTGGGCAGATGATCTTCAAATATGGCGGCGGCGTTTAAAATGGTCATAGGAACCACGGGAACGCCGCCTTTTTCCGCGATTTTAAAGCTGCCTTCCCGGAAGGGAAGAAAGGTATCATTGACTTTATTCCGTGTACCCTCCGGGAAAATGCAGATGGATACGCCGCTTTTTACCTCTTCCACACCCTTGAGTATGGTTTTCAGGCCCTGCTTGATGTCATCCCGGTCCAGAAACAGGCAATGAATGTTCCGCATCCAGTCTCTGAGCAGAGGATAGCGGAGCATTTCTTTTTTGGCCACAAATCCGGTGACGCCCGGGAAGTTGACATAGGTGATGAGAATATCAAAATAGCTGCGGTGATTTCCCACGAACAGAACGGCGCTGTCCGAAGGGATATTCTCCTTGCCGCGGACAATCAGCCTGACTCCTGTGAGAAAGAGAATGCAGCGAAAAGCCCATCTGATAATGGCTCTTGAGCTTTGATCCTTCCATTTGGGATTTCGTTTTCCAA
>CAQUWW010000049.1:2745-19373 GCA_948896875.1 uncultured Acetatifactor sp.
ATCAGCCATTCCGCTATCAGCACTGGTATGCTGAGAACCAGAAACAGGAACACAAATAATGCCACCAGAATCAGACGTATCATAATCAGTCAGCCTCTTTCTCATTTCTTTTTATACTCGTGAGCACATTCACTTACCATTCTCGGTGCCACATTGTCGAAGCACTCACTCGCTATATATTTTTACATTGGCATATGTAAGCCCACAGATATAATCATTCTATCATAGAAAAGTCATACTGTACATAAAATAGAGAAAAATAGAGTAAATTTTGTGAGGTTTACGAGTGAAAAAGTTGACATTCTGTGGGGTTTTTATGGTGTGTATGTTGCTTCTGACCGGCTGTACCCTGCTCAGCCAGGAGAAAGTCAAGCTGCGGGACCTGGATTTTACGGTGCTCAGTGAGGAAAAGATTCCGGAACAGCTGATGGCAGTGATCGAGGAAAAGAAAGGATCGCCATTCCGGATTACGTATACGGACAATGACAATCTGTACATATGTGTGGGGTATGGGCAACAGGATACGGGGGGTTATAGCATTGCGGTAGATGAACTGTATTTGACGGATACCAATATCATTGCGGCCACCAGTCTGCTGGGACCGGATGCCTCCGAAAAAAGCAATCAGGTGCCTTCCTATCCTTATATCGTGATTAAGACGGAATACCTGGAGCAGACAGTTACTTTTGAATGAGGAATCGTTGGTGGTCGGCGGGCACTTGCCTTTTCGGCTCTAATCGTGTTACACTGGATAAAATGACAGCGGCGGACAGCCAATGGAGGCCGCAGGACGGAGGTACAGATGCTGCTTATAAAAAACGGCTATATGATGGATCCGAAATCCGGCAGGGAAGGGAAGTACGATATTCTGACAGCGGGGGATAAAATCAGGAGAATCGGAAAAAATCTTCTCTGTCCGGAGGAAGGCTGTGAGGTAATCGATGCGGAAGGACTTTTGGTGGCACCTGGACTGGTGGATGTGCATGTGCATTTCAGGGAGCCGGGCTTTACGGAGAAAGAAGACATTTCCACAGGTGCCGCGGCGGCAGCGGCAGGGGGCTTTACCACTGTTGTGCTGATGGCGAATACCCGCCCGCCCGTAGACAAGATAGAGACATTGCGATATGTGCTGGAAAGGGGACGGGAGACGGGAATTCATGTGTTGAGCTGTGCCAATGTGACGATGGGGATGCAGGGAAGAGAGCTTACATCTATGGAAGCATTGGCAGAAGCGGGAGCGGCAGGATTTACGGATGACGGTGTGCCGCTTCGGGACCCGGAGCTGGTGAAAACTGCCATGGAGAGGGCGGCGGCTCTGGATATGCCGATCAGTCTTCATGAGGAGAATCCCGCGCTGATCCATAATAACGGAATCCATCAGGGAAAGGCCAGTGCGCATTTCGGGATCGGCGGTTCTCCCAGAGAAGCGGAGATTACCATGGTGGAGCGGGATCTGGAGCTGGCTTTGGCCACGGGCGCCAGTATCAACATACAACATATCAGCGCCAGGGAATCCGTGGAGCTGGTACGCCGGGCGAAAAAAAGGGGAGGAAATATTCATGCGGAGGCTACGCCCCACCATTTTACATTGACCGAAGAAGCGGTCATTCGCTATGGTACTCTGGCAAAAATGAATCCTCCGCTACGGGAGGAGGCGGATCGGCTGGAGATTATCCGCGGCCTGGTGGACGGTACCATCGACATCATTGCCACCGACCATGCGCCCCATACGGCGCAGGAGAAAGCAAAGCCTATCACTCAGGCGCCCAGCGGCATTATCGGTCTGGAGACGGCGCTGCCTTTGGCAATCACGGGTCTGGTGGATGGGGGGTATCTTACTTTGTCGCAGCTTTTTCGTCTGATGAGTACCAATCCTGCCAACCTGTATCATCTAAATGCCGGATTCCTGGCGGAAAACGGACCGGCAGATATAGTGCTGATTGATACTGCCGCCAGGGTTGTTCCGGAGCGTTATCTGTCCAAAGCGGCGAATACGCCTTTTACGGGCTGGAATCTCAAAGGCAAAGTGATGAGAACCATTGCTTCGGGTAAAGTAGTATACTGTGGAAATTGACAGGATAAAACTTGACGAAGCAAAGCCGGTTGTATATAATTTTACTAACAGTTTGGTCCACCGGTCCCGGGAAACGGTATGACAGAAGAGCAGGAGAGATATGGATGAACGAATATCAGATAAAGGCATATGCGAAAGTCAATCTGGGATTGGATGTGGTGCGGAGGCTGCCCGACGGCTATCACCAGGTGAAGATGGTTATGCAGAGTGTGGACCTCTGTGACGAGCTGCTCCTGGAGAAGACAGAAAGCGGCATTTTTCTGACCACAGATTCCGATGTGCTTCCTATGGATGAAAACAATTTGATTTACAAGGCGGCAAGGCTGATGCGGGAAACGTACGGCTTGAAGGAAGGAATCCGCATTCATCTGCGCAAGAGGATTCCCATTGCGGCGGGTATGGCCGGGGGAAGTACGGATGCCGCCGCGGCCATGAAGGGAATCAGCCGTCTGTTTGGACTGCACGTACCTGTGTCGCGCCTGATGGAGCTGGGTGTTGCAATCGGTGCGGACGTTCCTTACTGCATACTGGGAGGTACCGCGCTGGCGGAAGGGATCGGAGAGAAGCTTACGCCGCTTACGCCTATGCCGGATTGCTTTATTGTGGGGGCAAAGCCGGGGATCAGTGTATCAACCAAATATGTTTATGAGCATCTGGATGCGGAGGGGATTGGACGGCATCCGGACATCGACGGGATGGTGGAGGCGATCAGGGGGGGAAAGCTTTCCGGCATTCTGGAGCGGATGGAAAATGTGCTGGAGACAGTGACGATTCCAGCGTGGCCTGTGGTGGGGATAATCAAGGACAGGATGAGCGGGCTGGGCGCAGAGAAGGCCCTTATGAGCGGCAGCGGTCCTACGGTATTTGGTATTTTTACGGAAAAAGAAAAGGCAGAAACTGCCTGTGAACAAATCAGAAAAGAAAATCTGGCAGAGCAGGTATTCGTGACCACACCGGTTTCAATTTTGGAAGAGCCGGATGGGTTGGTTTCGTTGGGGGATTGATATGGGGATTTCTTTAGTGGGTAATATGGATGAGTTTTTACCACTTCGGGATGTGGTTTTCAATACATTGCGCCAGGCCATTCTCACCGGGGAGCTGAAGCCGGGAGAACGTTTGATGGAGATTCACCTGGCGGATAAGCTTGGCGTGAGCAGGACCCCTGTCAGAGAGGCAATCCGCAGACTGGAGCTGGAGGGTCTGGTCACAATGATTCCCAGAAGGGGAGCCGAGGTGGCCAGGATTACGGAAAAGAGTATGAATGATGTGCTGGAGGTCAGACGGGCACTGGATGCGCTGTGTGTGGAACTGGCCTGCGATCGGATCACGGACAGGGAACTGGCGGAACTGGGAAAAGCCTGTAGCCAGTTTGAACACTGTGTGAAACTGGGGGATGTCAAAAGGATTGCCCAGGCGGATGTGGCGCTTCACGATATTATTGTGCAGGCCACCGGCAATCAGCGATTGATTCAGCTGGTAAACAATCTGTCGGAACAGATGTATCGATATCGCTTTGAATACATTAAGGACAGCAGTCAGCATGAGACCCTGGTGAAAGAGCACAGAGTTATTTATCAGAGCATCGCGGGCAAGGATAAGAAAACCGCGGCCGCCGCTGCGAAAACCCATATTGACAACCAGAAAAAGGCTATTATCCGGCAGATCCGATTTGAGAGGGAAAGAGATTCACAGCCGCCCCAAACGAAAGCGTCTGTGGATACCGGGGAATAGAACAGGAAAATCATGGCAATAATCCTTACCGAAGGGAGCGGTACGAAAACGGCTCTCAAAAGGAAGGATGACTGCATGAAGAGAAGATGGATTGGATTACGGATTATCGTGAGTATGTGTGCCGCGTTGGGCTGGTGGGGGCTGCTTTATCCGGAGCTGACATTGACGCCGGACAATGTAAAGGTAAGCGTGGAGGATGAGAACGGAGAATTGCGGGAGCTGCCCGGAGAGTGGGATTTTGACAGCAGTCTGTACCGGGAAATTCTGGAGGCGGACCGCGACAAAATTACATTTCGCAGCAGGCTGCTTACGGATTTTTGTTTGTTTTTGGAGGCTATACATGACAGAAGCGGAAGTAAATAGGAGTGTGCTGAAAAAGGACGCCCCCATCGGTGTGTTCGACTCCGGTGTGGGCGGTCTTACCGTAGTACGGGAAATTATGCGGCAGATTCCCAATGAGAAGATTATTTATTTCGGAGATACGGCCCGTTTGCCCTACGGAAGCAAGTCCAGGGATACCGTGACTCGTTTTTCGGAGCAGATTGTGCGTTTTCTGCGGACGTTTCAGGTTAAGACAATCGTTGTGGCCTGCAATACCGCAAGCGCTTACGCGATGGAGAGACTGGAGCAGGATACGGATATTCCCATGATCGGCGTAGTGAAACCGGGCGCAAAAATGGCGGCGGAAATGACGCGAAATGGCAAGGTGGGAGTCATCGCCACGGAAGCCACCATAGGAAGTGGGATTTACACGGAGTACATACAGGATTTGAATAAAAATGTAACGGTTTACGGCAAGGCCTGTCCCCTGTTTGTACCGCTGGTGGAAGAGGGGCTGTGGGAAGATCCGGTAACAGATGAGATCGCCCGCAGGTATCTGACCGAGCTGATTGACATCGATATCGATACCCTGATTCTGGGCTGTACTCATTATCCTTTGATCCGCTCTACTCTGAGAAAAATCATGGGGGAGAGTGTCACATTGGTGAACCCTGCCTATGAGACCGCGCGGGAGTTGAAGGAAATGCTGGGAAAGCTGGATCTGCTCTGTACCGAGCCGCCCGGGCTTGGCAGCAACCGGTATCAGTTCTATGTCAGCGACAAGGCGGAGAAATTCGTCCGCTTTGCCAATTCCATCATCAAGTATGGCATTCTCTCTGCCAGGACCGTAAATGTGGAGGACTTTGAGGGAAGGAGATAATGCGGTACCTGTTGCGGGATTTGGAAGAAAGGGACAAAGGATGGCAGAAAAGGTTGAGCTCAGATTGACCGGAAGGCAGCGGGATGAGACCGGGGAGGAGAATGTCACGGAACTTCTCACGGAGGCACAGCTTTTCCGGAGAAATGGCAGCATTGTGATTCTTTATGAGGAAACACAGGAGGGAGTGGGAACAAAGAATACGCTGAAATTGAAAGGAGACGTTCTGGAGCTGGTGAAGGCGGGGTCTGTCAGGACACGCATGACTTTTCAGGAGGGAAAAGAATATCTGTCGGATTACGCCACACCTTACGGCTGCCTGCAGATGGGAATTCGCACCGACGCGCTGACAGTGCTCCGGGAAGAACGGCAGATAGAGATCCGGATAGAGTACACGCTGACTTCGGGCGGGGAGCCTGTGTCGGATTGTATGCTTACCATTCAGGCTGTCCTATGACGCAATCTGGCATGAAGCAACAGCTCAATGCTTTGTCTGAATTGTTACGGCATGAAAGGGGACGGAACTGTTACCAATAATTTCCGTAAAGCCTAAATTATTCGATGCTATGTGCCGAAATATATAACAGTTATATGAAATTCTTTTGAGAGATCAGGGATGATGCGCCCGCATACGGGCAGAAAGAATGACATTATGTCAAGAAGGAGGATACAATGAGTGTAAATGGAGTTACATCAAATCAGGCGGCGGCTGCCTACAGCTATTCTGCTACGGAAAATGTGAAAGCCGATGCTGTTGCAAGTGAAAA
The DNA here is from genome assembly GCA_948896875.1 of uncultured Acetatifactor sp. GTDB lineage: Bacteria > Bacillota > Clostridia > Lachnospirales > Lachnospiraceae > Acetatifactor. The sequence goes on from CAQUWW010000049.1 coordinate 8,516, forward strand.
TACGAAGGTGGAGAATTCATCCGCCGCTGTGGACACAGGCGCTGTATACGAGCCGTCCAAAGAGACCGCTTCTGCCTCCACGGCGAAGACAACCTATAAGCCTGATACAAATCTGATCAATAAGATGAAAGCGGATGCCGATGCCCGTACCGCACAGCTGCGCAGTCTGGTAGAGAAAATGATGACAGGACAGGCAACTGCTTATGGGAAGGCAAATGATATCTGGTCATTTTTAAGAAGCGGTAATTATACCGTGGATGCCGCCACCAAAGCACAGGCCCAGGCAGACATTGCGGAGGACGGATACTGGGGCGTGAACCAGACTTCCGACCGTATTATTGACTTTGCAAAAGCTTTGACCGGCGGGGATCCCGACAAGATCGAAGATATGCGTTCCGCTTTTGAGAAGGGATTTAAGAGAGCCGGAAAGACCTGGGGCGGCGATCTTCCCGATATTTCTCAGCGTACTTATGACGCCGTGATGGAGAAATTTGACAAGATGGCCGAAGAGGCGAAGAAGGAAACAGCGTCAGCAACCGATAAGGTTTCGGAATCTCAGGATCCCACCAAATAGAGCTGTTCTATAAAAAGTCCTGCCGCATCCATGACAGACTCAGGATGCGGCAGGACTTTTCATGTGCAGGCCCGCATAAATGTGAAAAACCATAGATGCAAGTTTTTCACATGGAAGTTTGCCGCTGATGCGGCATGCGGGCCGCGCGCGAGTAGCGGAGAAGAGCATTCCTCTACTCGATTTCATTTTGTTTCAGGGCATGAGCCGATCAGCATCCCTTTACAATGAGAAGTTTCTGTCCCGGCTTCAGGTCATCGCTGTCAAGGGAATTCAATTCTCGCAGAGACGCTACGGGAATATAATATTTCTTCCCGATATTCCATAGATTGTCTCCTTCTTTTACCATATAGATCACCATGCCCGGAAGATTACTCATCCTGGCATTGTCCAGTTCCGATACATTTACCTGACTGATCAGGTCCACGGGGATGCTTTTAAAGACCACAGTGGAGAAATTCAGCACGGCTTTCACATCCATTTCTTCCCCGTCCAGCATAGTGACCTGCAGCTGCTCTACCTCGGCGTGGATTTTACCCATATCTTCGGGGGCGATATCCGGAACTTCCAGCGTATATTGATAGGGAATCTGAGCCTGTGTACAGCCATAGGGAGATTCGTCTTCCCCTGTGATGTACATCACCTTTACCTGGATGCTGCCCTGGAGCAGAATGCCGTTTTCCACAGTGCTCTGTTGTTCCAGAGCCACGGTGCCTTCACTGTGCAGCAGCTGAAGAACCGTACCGCTGGTCACATGAATGTGGTCTGTGATTTTTGTCTTGCCGGTTACTTTTGAAAGCAGTCTGCGCAATTCGGCTTTATGGGTGACGGTACTGATCTCTCTGGACACACCATAAATATCGGATATAATCTCCAGATTTTCCTCTTCGTAGATACGAATCCCGATATCCAGAACCAGTTCCAGACCAATATTACGTTCTTCTCCGTCAAAATCAGGCCGGACAGTCAGCTCCTGCTGGCCCAGATGACAACGAATATCAGGCAGCATTCCTTCCCGACAGCCATGGCATTCCAGCACACCGCTGAAGGGAAGGGTGGTCTCGAAGCAACGGCAGGGATGGTCCTCCCCCTCTCCCTCATAGAGAATAAACAGGTGAATATCTCCCGAGATGGTCAATTTTTCCTCCATCACCTTGAACTCCACATCTCCCAGCGAGATATTATTCCAGAGAATCTGGAAAATATTGGGGTAATTGGAGGGCAGGGCCACCTCTTCCTTCAATCGGAAAATATCATTTTTGCAGATGGCAATCTGGGCCAGGTTCAGGGGCATTCGGCGGTATTCCACCTTCTCGTCGCCGTGGATGGCGATAGGAGCCTCTTCGTCATAAAGCTCTTCAATGTGGGCAGTCATGGTGATGAGGGACTGAATATTCAGCTTCCGGGAATTGATCATATTGATGGTGAGATCTTCCACTTCTCCGTCCACAGTCACCGTGTCCGCAGGCACTACGCCCTGCATATTGATTCTTTCTTCAAAGGGAAGCTTTCCTTCCAGCACCACCAGATTGCTGCCTTCTTCCAGCGTATGGTAGAGCACTACAAAGGCAAGCCGGCCTCTGACAGTGACAGAATCCGTGGCTGGTCTGATTTCATCAATGATGAGTTCTCCTTTTTCCAGATTCAATGCGGCCACATCCGGTTTGGCTTCGGGGATATTGACATCGTCTTCCAGAGTAAACTGGGTGACCGCCTGTAATTTGATGCGGTCCATATGTATATTTCTCTTTAACAGCTCCACAAAAATACCTCCGTATATACTCGTATAAGAATATATATGAAGGTGATGGAGAATATATGCCCTGCAGGCGCCTATTCCACAGCGCCGATCAGATCAGTGACGTTTTCTATGTGATATTTTTCCATATAATCCCGAATTCCTTCCGCCACTTCCACAGTCGTATAGGGATTGACGAAATTCATGGCGCCGACGCTGACTGCGCTTGCTCCGGCCAGAAGGAATTCTATGGCATCGTCCGCATTTGAGATACCGCCCATGCCGATGACAGGGATTTTTACCGCATGGGCCGCCTGGTATACCATACGCACTGCCACAGGCTTGATGGCAGGGCCGCTCATACCGCCGGTCTTGTTGGCAAGGACGAATTTCCTGCGATGGATGTCAATTTTCATGCCGGTGATGGTATTGATCAGGGACAGCGCATCCGCGCCTGCGGCTTCGGCGGCTTTTGCCATTTCCGTAATGTCGGTGACGTTGGGGCTCAGCTTCATGATGACAGGCTGCTTTGCATGGGATTTGATTTCCCGGGTAATGTCTGACAGGGCGTCTGCATTCTGACCGAAGGCGATGGCCCCTTCCTTTACATTGGGGCAGGACACATTGATTTCCAGCATGGCGATGGCAGGCTCTTCGCCCAGACGTTCCACCACCTCCACGTAATCTGCCACGGTTTTTCCGCAGACATTGACGATGATTTTCGTGTCATATTGCTTCAGGAAGGGAATATCCCGCTTCAGAAACACATCCACACCGGGATTCTGGAGGCCGATGGCATTGAGCATGCCTCCGTAGACCTCTGCCACTCTGGGGACGGGATTACCGGGCCAGGGCACATTTGCCACACCTTTGGTCACTACGGCGCCAAGTCTGCTCAGATCTATGAATTCCGAATATTCCATGCCGGAGCCGAAGGTTCCGGAGGCTGTCATGACAGGATTTTTAAAAGTGACACCTGCCAGGGTTACTTGCGTATTCATATCATTCTCTCCTGCTTTCTATTTAAGTTTCAGATCTCAACATCCTGTGCCTCAAAAACAGGACCGTCCGTGCAGATACGGGCATTATGCACATGAGAGTGTCGGTCGATTTCCCGGGTCCTGGCCACACAGCCCAGGCAGACGCCTACGCCGCAGGCCATGCGCTCTTCCAGGGAGATATAGGCCGGTATCTGCTTTTTGGCCGCGAATGTGCGGATGGCACGGAGCATGGGCATGGGTCCGCAGGCGAAAATGACGTCCGCTTCCAGCGCGTTTGCGGTGATGACATCCATTACGTTTCCCCTGGTGCCCACACTTCCGTCCTCGGTGGCTATGTAAAGCGTTCCATATTGCTCAAAATCCTCTTTCAGGAAGAGCCGACTGTCCCGATAGCCTAAAATAATCTGTTTTTCAGCCTGCAGCTGCTTTGCCAGCTCCAGGAGCGGAGGAATTCCGATGCCGCCTCCCATGAGGAAGACTTTCTTCCCCATCCCCTCCCCGGGAGCGTATCCATTGCCCAGAGGGCCGAGAACAGAGACACAGTCCCCGCTCTGATAACCTGAGAATTCTCTGGTGCCTGCCCCTGCGATGCGGTAGACAATGCGCAGAGCCTTCTTCTCCTGATCAATCTCGCAGATGCTGATGGGGCGGGGAAGCAGAGTACTTTTATCCTTCGGATACAGACAGAGGAACTGGCCGGGGCCTGCCTCTGTGGCCAGAGAGGTTTCCAGCCACATTTCATAAATATCCGGTGCAAGTTCCTTCTGGGAAAGTACGAAAGCTGTAGTTTTTTGCTTCATGACATGCTCCTTCTTTACATTCCACTTTTTTATGTGCTTATCACCTACTTCAGCGGCTTTGCACCGGCCTTCTCCTGCGCAGCTTCCAGCGCACGTCTGAAACGGCTCTTCTTTTTGGTGGGGAGAGGCTGCTGCTTGCCATGCAGGCCTTTTACGCCGAGGACATAGATCCCGCTGACCACTGCCTTTACTTCCTTTTTTACGGGAACGGTATCAAAAATCTTCTCATCACAGATCAGAGACATAATCTGGGGACCGATCTTGGCCTTGATGATAGGAAGCTTGGATCTGCGCATGAGCTTTGGCGTCTGGTCCAGCACCATCTGCGGCAGTCCGGCATCCCGCAGCCGCATTCGTTTTTTGTCGATGACCAGCATGGAAATGGTCTGTTTGTTGGCCTCCAGCATTTCCTGCTGCTCCTGCTGTCTCTTCTGTGCCCTTTTTCCCAGAAAATACAGCGCGATGATCAGTCCGATGAGGACTACGGCGATTACGATTAATACAATCATCCATGGTTTCATATATGATGAGCCTCCTTAAAGTATCTTTCTGGGTTCATTCTAGCACAAATGGATATGGATAAGCAACAAAAATGAATGGGACAGTCATGATTTTGGAAGAAAAAATGACAAAAAGCTTTTAAAGAGCTTTTAAAGAGGGCGGGAATGTGGTATATATAAAAGGTGACGGTAATTTGGCAGTTGTGCAGGGATTCGTCGCTGTGAACAGTGCCAATTTTGCCATCGCGGGAACAAGACTGAAAAATTGCCGTCTATAGAGATGTGGAGACGTGCGGAAATGAGGAAAATATGGAATTAACTGACATTAGGGAACTTTATCGCAGCCGTGAGAAGTATATCGGGACAAAAGTCACCGTGGGCGGCTGGGCCAGGAGCAACCGGGATTCGAAAAATTTCGGATTTCTGATTATGAACGACGGAACGTTTTTTGAGCCTTTGCAGGTAGTATATGGAGATGGACTTTCCAATTTTGAGGAGATCCGCAAGGTAAATGTAGGCGCCGCCCTGATTGTGAGAGGAACCATTGTGGAGACGCCAAATGCAAAGCAGCCTTTTGAAATGCAGGCGGAGGAGGTTGTGGTGGAAGGGCCTTCCTCGGCGGATTATCCGCTGCAGAAAAAGCGTCATTCCTTTGAATACCTGCGCACCATTTCTCATCTGCGCCCCAGAACCAATACCTTCCAGGCGGTATTCCGTGTGAGATCTCTGATTGCCTATGCCATTCACAGTTTTTTCATGGAGAGAGGATTTGTGTATGTGCATACGCCGCTGATCACAGGCAGCGACTGTGAGGGAGCCGGTGAGATGTTCCAGGTGACGACACTGGATTTGAACAATATTCCGAAGAACGATGACGGCAAGGTGGATTTCTCCCAGGATTTCTTTGGAAAGCCTACCAATCTTACCGTGAGCGGTCAGTTAAATGTGGAAACATACGCATTTGCGTTTAAAAATGTATATACTTTCGGGCCCACTTTCCGGGCGGAGAATTCGAATACCACACGTCATGCGGCGGAATTCTGGATGATCGAGCCGGAGATGGCTTTCGCCGATCTGAAGGATGATATGCTGCTGGCCGAGGCTATGTTAAAGTATGTGATCCGCTATGTGCTGGAAAATGCTCCGGAGGAGATGGCATTTTTTAACCAGTTCGTGGATAAGGGACTGCTGGAGCGTCTGGAGCATGTGGTCAGCTCTGATTTTGCCCATGTGACTTATACGGAGGCTGTGGAGATTCTGGAGAAGCACAACGATGCCTTTGACTACAAGGTATCCTGGGGCTGTGATCTGCAGACGGAGCATGAACGGTATCTGACGGAGGAAGTATTTAAACGGCCTGTGTTCGTGACAGATTATCCGAAGGAAATCAAGGCCTTTTATATGAAGTTGAACGAGGATGGGAAAACGGTGGCGGCCATGGACTGCCTGGTGCCCGGCATCGGCGAGATCATCGGCGGAAGCCAGCGCGAGGACAAGCTGGAAGTGCTGGAGCAGAGAATGGAAGAGCTGGGTCTTCGGAAGGAAGATTACGATTTCTATCTGGATCTGCGCAGATTCGGGTCGGTGCGGCATGCGGGATTCGGTCTGGGATTTGAGAGATGCGTCATGTATCTCACCGGAATGAGCAATATCCGGGATGTGGTGCCCTTCCCCAGAACAGTGAAGAACTGTGAACTGTAAAATAAGCGCTTTTTGCTTTATAATTTCTTAAGATTTATAAGAGATGAAAAAAGATAGAAAATGTGGTAAGCTGAAGACATGAGAAAAAACTATAAAATTCTGAATTGCATATTGATTGGCAGCCTGACGGCGGCCCTTGTGTCTTCGCGTATGTGGGATCCCATGACTGCGGAGGCGACTACCGCCTCTGAGATTCAGGGGCAGCTCAACCAGCATACGAATGAACTGAATTCGATCAACAATCAGATTGTGGCATTGGAGACAGAGCAGGAGATTTTGCAGGAGCAGATTGACGACCTGAATGCAGAGATTATAAATACGATGACCAGCATCGGTGTGAAGGAAGACGAGATCGCAGAGAAAGAAAGCGAAATTGCAGACAAGGAAAATCAGATTACTGACAAGGAAGATCAGATCGTTCACAAGAAGGATGAGATTGACCGGACGGAAAAAGAGTACGAAGCCGCGGTGAAGCAGGAGGAAGTCCAGCGTGAGAATATGGTGGTGTGTGCCCGCCTGATCTATGAGAGAGGAGATGACTCCTTCCTGAATGCTCTGCTGAGCGGCAATGGGTTTGCGGATGTCCTGAACCAGATCGACCGGGTGGAGCGGGTCTACGAATATGAGAATGCCATGCTGCTTGCCTATATTGAAGTCAAGGAACAGGTTCATGCTTTGTGGGACCGGCTGGAGGCGGAGAAGGCGGAGCTGGAAGCCGACAAACAGCAGCTGGAGGCGGACAGAGAGCTGCTGAAGGCAGACAGAGAGCAGCTGGAGGCGGAGAAGGCGGAGCTGCGGAGCCAGAAGGCCAGTCTGGATACGATGATGGCAAAAAAGAAACAGGAATCTGCAAATTTTGACGCGGACATCGCAAAGGCAAAGCAGGCGGCGGCCGCGGCGAAGAAACAGATTCAACAGGATCAGCAGAGACTGCGGCAGCTGCAGGCTTCCCAGAACGGCGGAGGCGGAGGCGGCGGCGGTACTGTGACGCCTCCCAGCTACAGTGAGACGAACTACTCCTCTGTCATAAATAACGCTTCCGGAAGTGATCTGGGGAAGAGTGTGGCCAATTATGCCTGCCAGTTTATCGGGAATCCTTATGTCTCCGGGGGAACAAGTCTCACCGGCGGAGCGGATTGCTCCGGATTTACTTACAGAGTATACAGTGAGTTCGGATACAGCCTTCCCAGGACTTCCTATCAGCAGCGCAGTGCGGGCACGGGAGTGAGCTATGGCGAGGCACAGCCGGGAGACCTGATCTGCTATGAGGGACATGTGGCGCTGTATATCGGAGACGGACTGATCGTTCACGCAAGCAACAGCAATCCCTATCCCAGCGGCGGGATTAAGATCAGCCAGGCACAGTACAGGACAATTCTGGCAGTCAGGCGGATAGTGAATTAAGCAAAAAAGATTGGAAAAGATTACAGGAGGGTGTCCAAGACCCTCCTGTAACGATACACAGACCAAATGTGCGGCTGTAAAATAAAGAAAAGAAATGAGGATTGATAGCAGTGAAAATAATCATTGCCGGCAACGGCAAGATGGGCGCTGCGCTGACACGTCAGCTGTCTGCGGAAGGGTATGAGCTTACGTTGATTGATTCCAACCTGAAGGTATTGGAATCCAGTGAAGAACGCTATGATATCATGGTGGTGCAGGGGAATTGTGCCTCTATGACCGTGCTGCAGCAGGCGGGCGTGAAGGAGGCGGATCTTCTGATTGCCATGACGGGAGCGGATGAGCTGAATCTTCTGTGCTGTATGACGGCCCACGCGCTGAACGATAAGATTCATACCATTGCCAGGGTATGTAACCCGGAATATACCAATCAGATTTTTGCCATGCGTGAAATGTTCGGACTTTCCATGGCAGTGAATCCGGAGCGGCAGGCGGCAGTGGAAATCGAGCGTCTGTTAAAATATCCGGGCTTTTTGAAGAGAGATACTTTTACAAGAGGACGCGTCGAAATTGTGGAGCTGCGGATCGATGGAAAGAGTAAGCTCCGCGATGTGGCGCTGAATGACATGTACGGGATCGTCAAATGTAAGATTCTGGTCTGTGCCGTTCTTCGAAACGGAAAAGCGGTAGCACCGGGCGGCGACTTTGTGCTTCGGGAAGGAGATCGGATTTTTGTGACGGCGGTGACCGACACGCTCACTGTTTTGCTGAAAAATCTGGGAATTCTCACCCATAAAACAAAGAGAGTCATTGTCTGCGGCGGAGGACGTGTCAGCTATTATCTGGCGAAACAGCTTGCAAGCAGCGGCATTCGGCTGCAGATTATCGAGAGAGATCCCGAGCGCTGCAGACAGCTGGCGGCCCAGCTGCCTTCGGCCTGCATTATTCAGGGAGATGCCAGCAGCCAGTTCCTGTTGGAAAGCGAAGGCCTGTCAGACTGTGATGCCATGGTGACAATGACAGGACTGGATGAATTGAATATGATCATCTCCCTCTACGGTATGAGCTGTAATGTTCCACAGGTAATTACCAAACTGGGACATATCGAGAATACCAATATTCTCGGCAGCCTCTCTCTGGACAGTGTCATCAGTCCGAAAGAGCTGTGCTGTAACACAATTGTGCAGTACGTGCGGGCTATGAAGAATCAGACCGGGGCGGCGCTGACGGTGCATACCATTGCTGACGGTCAGGCGGAGGCCATGGAATTTCTGGTAGATGAGAAGACCAGAAATTGCGGTAAGGCGCTGAAGGATCTGAGATTGAAAAAGGATGTGCTTGTAGTGTGTATATCAAAAGGGGCCAGGATGGAGATACCAAACGGTAGCTCGCACTTTGATGTCGGTGATATTGTCTATATTGTGACAGGCAGGGACAAGAGTATTTACCAGTTGAATGATATCTTCGAATAGGGCGAGGCTGAATATGAACTATAAAATGTTGGGAAGATTTATCGGCAAAATTCTGATGGTGGAGGCTGTTTTTATGGTCCCTGCCATGATGATCAGCCTGTGGGAGAGAGAGTTTGCCGTGGTACGTGCCTTTATGTGGACACTGGCGGCAATTCTCGCCGTAGTGGGAGTACTGATATGGGCCTGCAGAGGCTCTAAGAATAAATTTTATGCAAAAGAGGGACTGGCCTGTGTGGGGCTGAGTTGGCTGGCGATGAGCCTCTTAGGCTGTCTGCCCTTTTTCCTTTCCGGCGTGATGCCGAATTTTGTGGACGCTTTTTTTGAGATAGTCTCCGGATTCACTACCACCGGAGCTTCCATTCTGCCTGAGGTGGAGAGTGTGCCGAAGGGAATTCTGTACTGGAGGAGCTTCAGCCACTGGCTGGGAGGCATGGGTGTGCTGGTATTTTTGTTGGCTATCTCTTCCATGGGAGGAAGTGAAAGCGGCTATACCATGCATTTGCTTCGAGCGGAGAGCCCGGGACCCAATGTGGGAAAGCTGGTGCCCAAAATGAGAAAGACAGCCAGTATTCTATACCTGATTTACATTTTGCTGACCATATTGGATATTTTCTTTTTGCTGTTGGGAGGAATGCCTTTGTTCGAGGCAGTCTGCACGGCTTTCGGAACAGTGGGTACCGGCGGCTTTGGTGTCAAAAATGACAGCATGGCAGGATATAGCCCCTATATTCAGAATGTCTGTACTGTGTTCATGCTTTTGTGCGGTGTCAATTTCAGCTGCTATTATCTGTTGCTGTTGCGGCAGATCAAAAATGTGTTCCGGGATGAAGAGCTTCGCCTGTATCTTGGTGTTGCGGCAGGCAGTATTCTGCTGATCACGCTGAATTTGAAAGGGTTTTATGACACCCTGGAGGAGACCCTGCGCCATGCTTCTTTCCAGGTGGTGACGATTATGACTACCACAGGATTCGCTACAACGGACTATGAACTGTGGCCGGGCTTTTCCAAAGCGATTTTGTTGACTTTGATGGTGATTGGAGCCAGCGCCGGCAGCACGGGAGGCGGATTTAAATGCGGCAGAGCATTGCTTATATTTAAAAGTCTGCACAGAAGTGTACAGAAGGTCGTACATCCCCAGAAGGTGCAGGTGGTTCGTGTTAATGGGCAGCCCATAGACGAAAAAGTGCTTCAGAACACCAATGCTTATCTGGCGGCATACGTACTGGCTACTATTTTAAGCTTTTTGCTGATTTCCATAGATGGATTTTCTATTACCACAAACCTGTCCGCGGTGTTGGCCTGCTTTAACAATATCGGACCGGGCTTTGAACTGGTAGGACCTACCTGTAATTATGCGCTTTACAGTAATTTCTCTAAACTGGTGCTGGCCTGGGATATGCTGGCTGGCAGGTTGGAGATTTTTCCGATTCTGATTTTGTGTTCCCGGACTACATGGGAGCATCGCTGAGGGGAAAGGCCGTAGCATTTCACCAGAATAGAACCGCATATTTGTTGGAAAAAGGCAGAGAAGGGAAATCGTATGGGTCAGGACAGGCAGCTGGAAGATGGAAAATTGTCAAATAAAGACATGGAAAAACAAACAGAGCAATACATGACACAGCACAATCCGGTACATGCGCCGATTCCGGGGCTGGGTCTCAGAAGCATAAAAAC
>CAQUWW010000050.1 GCA_948896875.1 uncultured Acetatifactor sp.
TTGAAGGTCCTTACATAAAGCACAGGCCCAGGTGAACTAAACGCGAATATACCCTTCTTAAATCCCCGCCTTCTCGGCAATATACTTTCTCGCCCTGATGGCGTATTCCAGCGGATTCGCCACCGCCGGGTCCTGCTCGGCCTCCACCAGCACATAACCGGCATAGTCATTCTGTGCCAGCACATCAAAGATAGGTCCGAAATCAATGGAGCCGTCCCCTGGCACCGTGAACGCGCCCAGCCGTACACCCTGCAGGAAGCTTAAGCCCTCGTCCTTCACCCTTTTCACCATCTCCGGACGAATATCCTTCAAATGCACATGTCTCACTCTGCCGATATATTTTTTCAGCACCGCCAGATAATCCTCTCCGCAGTAAGCCAAATGACCGCTGTCGAAGAGAAGGCCCACCAGCTCCGGATCCGTGTTCTCCATCATCCGGTCGATTTCAGCCGCAGTCTGCACCACAGTTCCCATGTGATGATGAAAAGTCAGAGCGATTCCCTCTTCTCTGGCCACACGGCCCAGTTTGTTCAGGCCTGTGCACAGCAGTTCCCACTCCCTGTCGTCCATCACGTATTTTTCCGTGAAAATGGCCTTATCCGTACCCTGGATAGAATGGCCCTGCTCGGAAACGCCTACCACCTTTGCACCCATCTCTTTCAAGAAACGGATATGCTGGATAAATCCTTTTTCTGTCTCCTCATAAGGGGCGGTGGTCAGGAAGGTGGAATACCACGCGTTGCACACCTGAATCCCCCGAAGGTCCAGCGCTTTTTTCAGCACGGCTGTGTCCTTAGGAAATTTATTGCCCACTTCACAGCCCGTGAATCCGGCCAGAGCCATCTCCGATACGCACTGTTCAAAGGTATTCTCTGCTCCCAGGTCCGGCATGTCATCGTTGGTCCATGCGATGGGGGCAATTCCCAAATGTACTCTCTCTTTGCTTAACATCAATACGTCCTCTCTTTCTCCAGATTTTTTGTGTATTTTCTTTTGCAGTCCTTTTACCTGTCCAAACTGTTCCTGTTTTCGTATGTACTATATACAGTTAAATACTTTTATATGATGCGTGACATTTTCATACACCCCTGCCACCATCACTTCATTCAGGGCGAAATAATTGTGTGGCCCTTCTGTCTTCATATAGGAAAACACTTTTTCTGTCAGGCAGTTAAAGCTTGCGGTTGCAATGTTTACCTTCACGATTCCCAGCGAAATAGCCCGTCTGAAATCCTCATCGGTAATTCCGCTTCCCCCGTGGAGAACCAGGGGAAGGCCATCCGTCTCCCTGTGAATCTTCTCCAGCACATCAAAAGCCAGTTTAGGGGCAACCGGATAATTTCCATGTGCATTGCCGATTGCAATTGCCAGAGCGTCGACTTCGGTCTCCGCACAGAACCGTTTTGCGTCAAGGGGGTCTGTGCACCTGATTCCATGGTCACAGCTTCCGTCCTCGCTTCCGCCCACCAGTCCCAGTTCCGCCTCTACCGTTGCGCCATACTTTCCCGCCAGCTCCACCACCGCTTGCGTGCGTGCTATATTTTCTTCAAATGGATATGTGGAACTGTCAAACATAACCGATGTAAATCCCAGGTCCAATGCCTTCTGAACAGTTTCCATAGTAAGACCGTGATCCAAATGAACCGCCACATTCACCTTCGCTTCCCTGGCTGCCTGCACCATCATGGGGCCCATCAAATGAAGAGGCGAATGCTTCAGACGTACCTCGGCAATCTGTAATATGACAGGAGTATCCAGCTCTTCCGCCGCCTGAATTGCCCCTTTCACCATCTCCATATTCCCCACACTGAAAGCGCCGACTCCTCTATGCTCCTTTTGTGCCTGCTCCAACAGGGATTTCATTGTAACAAGTGCCATCTTTTTTCTCCTGTCTTACCAGAGGTTGCGGTACATCTGTTCCACATCCGCCTGTGTGATTTCCCGACGAGTATTCTGGGGGCTGCCGCTCTCCATAGCGTCATGTGCCATCTTTTCAATCACCCCGAAGAATTCCTCTCTGTTGATTCCCTATTCTTCCAGAGTAGGCGTTTCCATTTCCTCCGTAAGCGCTATCGTCGCCTTCAGGAATTTCTCGCTTGCAGCCTGATCAGAATCGCTGCCTTCCGCCGCGCCGATGGCACGTCCCAGCTCCGCAAATCTGTCATAGGCGCCCTCCAGCGCAAATCCAAGGCACTCCTTTATCAGCATTGCATTGGAAAGTCCGTGGGCCACATGGAACAAAGCGCCGATGGGACGGCTCATGCCGTGAATCAGGGTGACGCTTGCATTGTTAAAGGCAATGCCGGCTTCCAGCGCCGCAATGGACATCTGCACTCTGGCCTCTTCATTCTGTCCGTCATGGAAGGCCGTTGGAAGATATCTGAAAATTCGTTTCACCGCAGACAGTGCAAAGGTATCGGACATCATCTGGGCTTTTCTGGAGGTGTAAGCCTCCATTGCATGGCAGAGGGCGTCCAGGCCTGTGGCGGCCGTAATCTTAGGCGGCGCCGTCATGGTGAACTGCGGATCAATGATTGCCAGGTCTGGCATCAGCACCTTTCCCTTCAGCAGCATTTTGATGTCTTTCTTCGTATCTGTAATGATGGTAAACTGGGTTGCCTCCGAGCCGGTTCCCGCCGTGGTGGGAATTGCGATGATGGGCGGCATTTCCACATTGATTTCCTTTCCCATGTAGTCGGAAATGTTGCCCCCATGGGCAACCAGCGACGCAATCGCCTTCATGGAGTCAATGGGGCTTCCTCCTCCCAGCGCAATCAGAAAGTCACAGTTCTCTGCCTTATATTGCGCAAGACCGGCGTCGATCATTTTATCCGTTGGCTCTCCTGTAATTTCGGAATAAATGGAATAATCGATTCCCTGATTTTTCAGGGCTGTCTCCAGTTTTTCACAGTTTCCCAGCTGAATCATGACCTTGTCCGTAACGATGAGTGCTTTCCTGCCAAAGCGTGCCAAAGCGCTCTCTGCCATGTCCAACGCTCCGGCGCCGTTTATAATCTGGCCCGGTATGATAAATTCTCTTGCCATTTTATGGTTCCCGTCCTTTCGTTATTATGATTCCACTTATGATTCTCCTGCATGTAATCTTCACGCCGTATGCGCCATGCTCTTTGCGTTATATATGTGCCTTTCGCACTGTTTCCCCTCAATGCTCTTTTACTGCCCTGTATCCTGCCAGTGAAACCCCTCAGTCAGTATAAGCATCCATTCGGGCATCAGGCAATTCTTCCTCGCATTGTCCGGCCGGGCTGACGTTTACAGCTCTGCTGCCTCTGTGGTTTCAGAACTCCGCGTCGTGCATCCACACGTATTTTTCATCTTCACAGCGGTCAGTCTGGAGCCAGGGATTGCCTTCCAGATGACGTATCATCCAGCAGGTATACATCTGGAATCCCGGAGCCACTGCCTGGGGATGAAGCTCTCCGCCGGGGATGGCTGAAAAGCTGTTGTTGACACTCTTAAATACCTGATCTCCCACAAAGCTTGCCCCAAATCCTTCCGGCCGATCAAACTTGAACAGATAGGTCTCCGGCTGGGGGTGTCTGTGGGGCAGGTATCCGGACCAGTTTCCCCTGTCGTTCAGCACCTCGCCCAGCACCATATTGGATTCCGGACAGATGTCATGGTCAAAAATGGTATTCACCCTCCGCTTTGCCACATTGCCGAACTTACCCACGCTGGAATACCCCCAGGGCGCGTCCTCCGGCGCATAAAGACGGCTTGCAAAGGAGCGCTCGTTCCGGGTGCACTGCACCAGAATTTCCGTCGCTTCCTCCGCGGTCACTTTTATCTTCTTTCCGCCGCTTACATGCAGGCACCAGGGCCCTTCCGTAAACACATCTTTTCTGGAAACGCTTTCCTGGTTTCCTTCCCATTCGTAGGTGATTTTTCCTGAAAGAAGAAGAACCGCAATCTCCTCTCCCTCCCGGAAGAATTCTCTGGTCTCATTCTGTTTCATCTGATAGACACGAATGTCCATCCGCATTTCCTTATAGTCATTGTCATAGGTTGTGAGAATCATTTCCCCGGTCTCGTCAAATGCGGGATATCCAAAAACCTTGCTCATATCGTTTGCCTCCTGAATTAAGTCGCTGCGCGACGGCTCTAAAGAGTAAAGTCACTTCGGTGCACACCTCAGGAGAGAAACTTTCATTCGAAAGTGCACTCATGAAAGTTCCTCTCGTGCACCTTTGCGACTTTACTATTCCAGTTCCGTAACCACCCTCCAGTACACACGCCCTTAGATTCCTTTCTGGTCGTTAAGGCCCGCCCATAAAGGAATCTGTGTACTGTTCGGGCGGTTACTGATTCCAGTTCCGTATCTGTCCGGACAGTACCCAAAACGCCAGCAGAGAATTCCCGGCCGCTTTGGCGTCCGTTAATTCTCTGGGGCACTGTTCCGGACAGATACTGTTTTTAATATGCCCTCGACTCGCTTCGTCCCTTCAGAACGCCTTCACAGGCTTCCCGCACCGACGCTTTTTCGGAGGTAGTCGCAATACCTACATTCCACCAGGACTCATAGCCGTCGGTCATGGTCTTCGGAAGTACTTTCAGATCGAACAGGCATGCCACGGTCTGCGTTTTGGCATCTTCGAGGGCTGCTTCCAGCTCTTCTATGGTTTTGCAGGTGTAGGATTTCAGTCCATATCCTTCCGCCACCTTTGCATAGTCTACCGGAATCAGGTCTCCGGTGGGCTTTTTGCCGTCTGTATAACGGAATTCCGTCGCAAGGCTTCCGATACCGTGGTTCATTTCCAGGTTATTGATGCATCCGAAGCCACAGTTGTCGAATACCAGAATATTTACCTTCTTCTTCTCCTGCATGATGGTCATAATCTCGCTGTGGAGCATCTGGAAGCTGGAGTCGCCCACCACGCAGTAAACCTCCGCATCCGGCTCGGCGAATTTCACTCCAAGGGTGGCCGCCACCTCGTATCCCATGCAGGAATATCCGTACTCTGCGTGATATCCGCCCCGCCTGTCCGTGGTCCACATTCTCTGCATACAGCTGGGAAGGGAGCCTCCCGCAGTGATAATGATGGCATCGTCGTCAATGGTTCTGCGGATTGCCGCAAGGGCCGCCGTCTGTGTAATTTTTCCTTCTGTCAGCTTCACGAATTCCGGAATGGTTCTGGGGTCTCTGGCTTTGATCATGGGCTCGAAATCCTCGCCGGTATAGGCGATGCCGGCCAGGCGCTCCATTTCCTTCTCCCAAACCTTCTTCGCCTCTTCAATTTCCGTGGTATAAGCGGAATGATATCCCATTTTGCGCAGTTTCTCTCCCAGAGCCTTTACCGTGGCTTTGGCGTCACCCACCGCTTTCACCGCATCCATCTTGTAGGCATGGAATCTGCAGTTATTGATGGAGACAAATTTCACATTCTTATTCTGGAAGAGATGTTTGGAACTTGTGGTAAAGTCAGACATACGGGAACCGATGGCGATGACCACATCCGCATCTTTTCCAATCACATTGGACGCATAGGTTCCGGTGACACCGATGCCGCCCAGACAATAGGGATGGCTGGACACGCATGCGCTTTTTCCGGCCTGGGTCTCGCCGAAGGGAATCCCGAACTCCGCACAGAACTGCTCCACTTCCTCCCCTGCGTCGGAATACCGGACACCGCCGCCCACGATGACCAGAGGCTTCTTTCCCCCTGCTATCACCTGAGCCACATCCTCCAATTCCTCTTCCACCGCCGCCGGCCTTGTGATCCGGTGTACTCTCTTTTTGAAGAAATATTCCGGATAGTCAAAGGATTCCCCCTCCACATCCTGAGGAAGGGCGATACAGCAGGCTCCTGTCTCCGCCGGGTCCGTGAGAACCCGCATCGCGTTGATCAGCGCCGTCATCACCATCTCCGGCCTTGTGACACGGTCCCAATACTTGCAGACCGGCTTAAATGCGTCGTTTGTGGACACTGCCAGGGAGGAGCTCTGCTCCAACTGCTGCAGCACCGGGTCCGGCTGTCTGGATGCAAAGGTATCCGCCGGGAATACCAGCAGCGGAATGTTATTTACCGTTGCGGTGGCACAGGCTGTCACCATGTTGGCCGCGCCGGGGCCCACCGAGGAAGAACATGCGATGATTTTCCTGCGCTGGTTCTGCTTCGCAAATGCGATGGCCGCATGGCACATACCCTGCTCATTCCTTCCCTGCATAACCCGCAGTTCGCCGGGCTGGCTGTCCAGGGCCTCTCCAAGCCCCACCGCAATACCGTGCCCGAAAATGGTGAAAAATCCCTCTACAAATTTTGTTTCTTTTCCGTCCATGGATACATACTGGTTATCCAAAAACCTGACAATCGCCTGGGCGGTTGTCATTCTGATGGTCTCTGCCATTCTCCTGCTCCTCCTTCTTATACTCTGGCTATCATCTCGCCGAATTTTTCTTTTTCTTCTTTGATAAAGGCCGCCACTTCTTCCGGATTCGGGAGATCATCCGAACAGTTGTTGCTGCGCACCATCATGGATGCCTCCGCGGAACCGAATTCCAGACAGTCTATAATCTCCCATCCCTGGTACAGGCCATATAGGAATCCGGAGCCGTAACCGTCGCCGCCGCCGAAGCCTTTTCTCGCCTCCACCGGAAAGGGCTTGATGCTGAAGCTCTGTCCGTCACAGGTATATGCCGTGGAGCCCTGCATTCCGTGCTTGATCACTACGATCTTCGCATTGTATTTCTGCCACAGCGCCGCGCTCTCTTTATCGTCCATCCCGGGCTGAATCAGCTTCTCCGTCAGGTCAAACTCTTCTCTGGATCCCATGATGATATCCGCCTCTTTGGCCACGATGGAATAATAGACAGAAATCTCATCGCTGTTCTTCCAGTTATAGGCTCTGTAATCTATGTCGAAAATCACTTTTGTGCCATTCTTCTTCGCCAGCATCACCGCCTTGATGGCCGCCTCTCTGGAGGGGCTTTCCGCCAGGGAGGTTCCGGAGATCAGGATCGCCTTCGTATTTTTAATATATTCTTCATCGATATCATCCACATGAAGCTGGAGATCTGCGATACAATTGCGGTACATCAGTATGCTGCTCTCCTTCGAGGACAGCATTTCCGTAAAGGTCAGACCCAGCTTCTCCCCGCCGGTACATCTGGTGATATGGGAGGTGTCAATGCCCTGTTCATCAAAGTACTCCACCACAAAATCCCCGAATTGGTCATCGGACACTTTGCCGATAAATCCCGCCTTTAAGCCGTGTCTTGTGACACCCACCGCAATGTTGGCCGGAGAGCCTCCAACAAACTTTTCAAACATATGTACCTTCTTTAATGGCTTAAACTCTTCCTTCACCTGATCGTTGTACGCCGGATTGAAATCGATTGCCACCCTGCCCAGAAGCACCAGATCCATTGGTCTTGATTCGTCAAATTCAATGTACTTCATGCTTTCCCTCCATTTCCAGTTCTGTGTCTGTTTTTAGTTCTCTGATTCCTGCCTGTCCTGTCTGATTCTGTGAATTGCGTGCATTTCACTTTTGCGTGCTTTTTTCGCTTTCTCCATGTGCTTTTATAATAGCACACTTTAAAATTATATTCAAGTTCTTCCTGGAAATATTATTTATATTTTATGTGGCCAAAACCCGAAAAAGTGATGTATATCATTTCCATTTCCGTATGTCTGAATCAGTACAACCTTACACTTATTGCGTGCTTTTTATATTGCGTGCTTTCCCTTATTGTGTTATACTATCACTGTCCTTTCAGAATTATATACCCGCGAAAATGAACCAATCTCCTAAATTTGCTGCTGATTGTTTACAAAATTTACAGGAAAATTATGATGAAAACTCTGATATTCAATGGTTCTCCAAGAATAAATGGCAATACAGGCACACTGATTCAAAAATTTACGGAAAAAAAGATAGGTGAGTATAAAATAGTTGATGCCTACAGATGTAATATTTCTCCTTGCCTTGACTGTCGGCATTGTTGGAAAAATAACGGCTGTTCCATAAATGATGAAATGCAGGATGTATATAACTACATACAGGAATGCGATAATATATTAATTGCTTCGCCGCTTTATTTTTCGGAGCTGACCGGGAAATTATTAGATGTCGGAAGCAGACTTCAGACCTATTTCTGTGCCAGATTTTTCAGGAAGGAAGAACCTGTTGCGAAATCTAAGAAAGGGGCCGTTATATTAGTCGGAGGCGGCGATGGTCATATAGACAAGGCATATGATACGGCATGTACGCTTTTGCATCATATGAATTGCCATAACATTCATGAGGCTGTATATAGCCATAACACCAATATAAGACCTGCAATAAATGATGAAACCGTACTTACAGGATTAAACAGTGTATATGATTTTTTTGTAGATAAGGAATAGCTTGCAATAGAGGTAAACAGGAAGACTATACTGGATGATTTCAGTCAGGTGATGTTGGAACGAGAGGCGCTTGTATTAGAATTCCTGATACAGGAGGGATATTTTGTTTGATGAGATGCGGGAATAGAGATTATACTGCATCACTCTGAACTTCATTTGATATTACAGCAAAGCAAATGCGGCACCGTCTGACAGAAAGGAAGATTTTATGGCAGTGACAATACAGCAGATTGCAGACGCGGCAGGGGTATCCCGGGGAACTGTGGACCGCGCGCTGAATCACCGGGGGCGGATTGCTCCCGAAGTGGAAGAAAGAATCTACCGAATCGCAGAGGAACTGGGCTATGTACACAAGGCCAGAAAAAAGAATACCAATAAAAAGAGTAAAATCGGCGTTGTGACCCAACTGTGCAAATCTTCCTTCATGCTGGAAATCAACCGGGGCATCCGGGAAGCCGGGGAAGAATTAAAACACCGGGGGATAGAGCTCCTGATAGAAGAACGGGAGTCGGTGGACGAACAGGAACAGCTGGATGCCATCGACCGTCTGGTGGAACAGGGCATCTGCGCCCTGGCCATCATGCCGGTGGACTGCGAGCTGATCAGGGCCCGGTTAAACAGCCTTGCCACGGAAAAGAATATCCCCATCGTAACCTTTAACTCTGATATCGTGGGAACGAGGCGGCTTTGTTTCGTGGGCATGGACAACCACCGCAGCGGTCAGGCCGCCGCAGGTCTTGTGGACATGCTTACCGGCGGGGAAGGAAAGGTTCTCATCATTACCGGCCATTTCAGCAGCGCCCTGAACAACCAGCGCGTGGACGGCTTTGTGGAGGAGGCGAAACGGCTATGCCCCAAACTGCAGATTGCCGGAGTACAGGCAAGCTTTAATGACACAGTGGAAGTGGAAAAAATTATCGAAAGCGCTCTATTGAACATATCCGGCATCAATGCTGTCTTCTCCGTATCAGGAGGACAGGGGGGAATCGGGAGAGCCTTTGAGAAGCTGTGTCTGGAAAAGCGCCCTTTCGTGGTGATTTATGATCAGACTCCGAAAAATGAAAAGATCATTCAGGACGGAATCGCCGATTTTCTCATCGACCAGAACGGATTTGAGCAGGGCTACCGCCCGCCCTTTCTGCTGGCAAATTACCTGATGAAAGGGCAGATGCCCGCCACAGAATTCATGTATACGGATATTGTGATTAAGACAAAGTATAATCTGTGAGTCATCTATAGCCCTTTGTCTTTCTGCGGTAAAAGAAAACCGAAAGCGCCATCGCAATGGTCCACCCCACAGGCCACGCACACCATATGCCAAGCGCGCTCTTCGTCAAATCTGATAAGACAAAAGCCAAAAGCACACGGAGAATCAAATCGGTAAAGGTAGCCGCCATGAACTGCCCCATTGCGCTGGTTCCCCGAAGAATGCCATCAGCCACTAATTTTGTGGATACCACGAAATAAAATGGCGCCAGTATCCATAAAAACTGCCTGCCCGTCAGAAGCGCTGCGCCGGAGCCTTTTTCCATGAACAGGAGCAGCAGATATTTTCCGAATAAAAGATAAAGGGCACAGAAAGGAATGCAGAGGCACCATACCATTTTGATGCCTGCGCGAAAGCCCTCCCTGATCCGCCCATACTTTCCCGCGCCCAGATTCTGCGCGGAATAATTCGAAATTCCGTTTCCGATTGTGGTAAAGGACGTAATGACCAGATTGTTCAGCTTTACCGCGGCGGAATATCCGGCCATGACAGAAGCGCCGAATCCATTGATTACGGTTTGAATCAGAATATTTCCCACGGAAATGAAGCTCTGCTGCAAAATGCTGGGTATGGCGATCACCAGAATCCTTTTTAACAGTCCCCAGTCAAATAATACCGGCTTTTTCAGACAGGGGATTTTTTTAAGCCTCCTCCACACCGCAAGTACGGCCAGGATGCAGCTGATTCCCTGGCATAGAAAAGTGGCCCATGCAACCCCCGCCACCCCCATGTGGAATGCCTTGACAAACAGGATATCCACCCCTATGTTTGATACGGAGGACACCGCAAGGAAATAAAAAGGAGTTTTGGAATCGCCCAGAGCGGAAAAGATTCCGGTGGCAATATTATAAAAAAATACAAACGGAAGCCCCCATATGTAGATATCGAGATACAGCTTCGAATCCGCGAAGACTTCTTCCGGTGTCCGCATCAGATGGAGCAGCGGATTGCAGCCCAAAATCCCTCCAAGCATCAGCGCCAGGCAGACAGCCCCGCTGAAAATGCAGGCTGTGGTCACGGCGGTTTTCAGACGGTCAAATTCCTTTGCGCCGAAAGTCTGCGAGACCACCACGGAACAGCCCATGTTACAGCCGAATGCGAACGCGATGAAAATCAGGGTGATCTCGTAACTGTTCCCCACAGCCGCCAGGGCGTTTTCGCCGATGAACTTTCCGGCCACGAGGCTGTCCGCTATGTTGTAGAGCTGTTGGAAAATAATGCTGCCGAAAAGCGGAAGACAGAATTGCCACAGCACTGCTTCCGCTTTTCCTACGGTTAAATCTTTGTTCATAAAGCCATATTCCTTCTTTCCTATATAAAATGATTCATTTTTGCAGCAACGGTTGTATTCCCATGTGGAAATAGCCTATAGACAGTTGCTCTGCGCACAGGAAAATTTATCCTCCCCTATTCTTTTTCACACGCCAGACGGCAGGTTTTCCGGTAGCAGGCCAGACCATATTTATGGATTGTCTCCATTCCTTCCCTTCTTAGCAGTTCGGTATATTCATGGCTTTCAATCTGCTCCATCGCCTCTTTGAGCGCGACGTCAAATGCGCCGTTCTCCGCGTATTTCACCTCGATAATACAGCCGGTTTTCTCCTGCGGGACGATAAGCAGGATATCGGAATAGCCGCTGCCGGACTCCGCGTTGGATTTTACAATCCAGCTTCCCTCCGCCTGCAAGAGGCCCAGAAATATGCCGTGGTAAAAGTTTTCCTTTTTTTCTTTTCTCACCGCTGTGTCCCGGATGCTGATGGACTCCGACAGGAACGCACCAAACAGATCCTGTACCGTTTCCCCATCGCCGGTTTTGACCGCTGTGCAAAAACGCTCCCACCGCTTTGTGTCGCTCGTTACCTTCATACGGAACCAGGAGAGAATCTTATCCTCATAGATTTTTCGGACTTCCATATTGGGAATCGTCAGTTTATGAATCCGCCCCTCCGGTTTCCCCGCATCGGTCAGATACCCAGTGGCATAAAGGACGCTCCACAGATAGGTCTGACGGGTCCCCGCATCTTCACTGTCAAGATCGGTATAGGTCATCTCCGGGATAAGCTCCTTCTCCACCGTCTCGCCGGAAATCAGCGCCTCGATTTCCCCTTTCGTGACCTCCGTGGCATCGTCCAGGATGTCCCTGACAATCGAGTTGCTGCTGCTGTTCTCCCAATGGGATTCCATCGGGGCATCCTTTGAATTCCTGAGCTTTCTGCACTGGAGCACCACATCCCACGGGCAGTAGACATCCGCGCCCCCGAAATGGTAACCGTCATACCAGTCCTTCATGTCCGGGAAACGCTCCTCCACGCCATAGTACTTAAGCATCTCCTTCACTTCCCCGTCCGTAAACCCAAAGTATTGTGCGCAGTCCGAATCAGAAACGGAAAACACATTAAAATTGTTCAGGCCTGTAAAAATGCTCTCTCTTGCAATTCGCAGACAGCCTGTCAGCACCGCGAAATCCAGATTCTGATTCGTTTTGAGCGCCTGGCCTAAGAACGAACGCATCATTTTTATCATCTCCGGGTAATACCCGTCCCTGTAAGCCTTATCAAGCGGCACGTCATACTCGTCGATCAAAATGACAACCCGATGGCCATAATAGTCACAGAGCAGCCGGCTTAACAGTTTCAGGCTTCCATAGAGAAAAGCCGGCTTCTCAAAATCACCGGCAATCAGCCGGCTCAGCTTCATCTTGTCTTCTTCCTGCAGCTTATCACTTTTTCTCAGAAAAGCAAAGCGGGTCGCTTCTTCGCTGATCAGCATGCCCAGACTGTCATATGCCGTTTCAAAGTCCCCGCCCTCCACATCCTTCAGGCTGAGCGCGATAACCGGATATTTTCCCATATGCCGCTCACACAGCTCCATCTCCCTGCAGATATCCAGCCCGTCAAACAGGGACGCGTCGGCCCCTACCTCAAAAAAGGATTTGAACATGTCCATGTTCAGGCTTTTCCCGAAACGCCGGGGTCTTGTGAAAAGGTTCACTGCCCTTTTCGTTCTCAGAAACTCAGCGATGAACGCCGTCTTATCCACATAGTAATAGTCTTTTGATTTAAAGTCCCGGAAAAATTCAATTCCCACCGGAGGCGCTTTTTTCCCATCCATAGGGGTGCTCCTTTCCTGTCTCACGAAAACAGGCATAATCCACCTGCGATATGTTCAGTATAGCACAATCCGCCATCTATTTACAATCCCTCAGACTCACTCCTTCCTCACTTTCCCGTCTGCCTTTTTACCCTTTTTCTTTTTCTTGTTCTTCTGAGGCTTCACTTCCCTCTCGATATCATAGACGTCGCGCTCCTCCACGCCCCTGCTGTATTCTCTCAATTCGGGCAGCACCGCATGGTCCTCTTCTTCCTCCGGGTCTTCCGGCTCTTCCGTCAGTTCTGAATCCATAAACTGCCGGAATATTTCCTGATCCTCCGACTCTTCCCGCACTTCCTGCTGTTTTCGCGCTTTTATCTCCTCGTCGCTCTCCGGGCTTTCCTCCTTCTCAGTTTCTTTTCCCTGCAGGTTTCCGTTTTCATCCGCATCCGGCTCTTCCTGTCTTCGCTTTTTCCCGGCGGATTTTTCCTTCTTGTCCGCCTTGTCTTCTTTTCCGCTGTTCTTTCCGGTTTTCTTTTTGCGGCGCTCTTTATTTTTCCCGGATGCGGAAGGGTCTTCCGGCTTTTCTCTGTTCTTATCTTCCGCCTTTCCCTCAGACTTTTCCGCTTCTTTTTCTCCGATTTCCGTCTCTTCTTCGGTTTCTGTCTTTTCTTCGGTTTCTGTCTCTTCGCCGGTTTCCGTTTTTTCTTTGATTTCGGACTCTTCCCCGATTTCCATCTTTTCTTCGACTTCTGTCACTTTCCCGATTTCCGTCTCTTCCTCGATCTCTGTCTCTTTCCCGGCTTCTCTCTTTTCTTCGATTTCTGTTTCTTCTCCGGCTTCTGTCTCTTCCCCAATTTCTGTCTCTTCTCCACCCCGGGTACCGAAGGCTTCTTTCTTCCCTTCGAACGTTGCAGTGTCTTTGGTTTCTGGCGGCAATACCTCTGTTACACCCGCTACCGCTGAGGCTGCTGCCGAACCTTTTGTTGCGGACACTTCTGCGGCAGAGGACGCTTCTGTCTCAGATTTTTTATCTGCTTTAGTCCTATCCGGATCCGCAGGCACTTCTGTAGCTGCCAAAACTCCCGCTGCTTCACGACCATCAGCCGGTGCCGGTGCCTTTGCCACATGCTCCGTCTCCCATGCGGCTTTCTGCACTGTCCCAGCCCCGGACTTCACCGCCGCTTCCCTCTCCTTCTGCGCCGCAATCTCCCACTGCGCGTCCTCGTCTTCCTGCTCCTCTGTTTCCTTGCGCTCTCCGGCCTCTCTTTTTTCTGTCAAATCCTCTTTATCTGCAAAGCTCTTTTTTTCTTCCGAAATACGCTTCGTCTCCGAATCTTTCTCCTCCTCCGGCGCTTTTTTCTTCTCCGGATATGCGGGGGATTCTTCCTTCTCAGAAATCAGAGCAGACTCCGGCTTTTCCCAATTATCCGCTTCCATCAGTCCTTCGGACGATCCCGGCAGTCCTTCCGCCTCCTCTGTCAGCTCTTCCGGCCTCTTTCCAAAGGGAATACTGCCGGACAGCACCAGAGCGGCCTTCGCGCTGACAGGTCCCACCATCTCATAGAGCACGGAGGAGGACAGAATGATGGTCAGCATCAGATTCCCCGTCTCCGGCGGCAGCATTCTCTGTCCCAGGAAGGCAAGACCGATGGCAACACCGGCCTGAGGAATCAGGGCAAAACCCATATAATTTCTGATCTGTTTGCTGGTCTTCGTAAAAAGGCAGCTCAGATAGGTACCCATGTATTTTCCCACGATGCGGATGACAAAATAGCTTACGCCGATGGCTCCCACTGTCTTCAGTGCGTTCAGGTCCAGATTCATTCCGGATACGATGAAGAACACAGACATAACCGGCGGCGTAAAGCTGTTGATCTGCCGGAACAGCTTTTTGTCTCTGGTGAGATTGATATAGACGGCGCCGAATACCATGCAGGACAGCAGCGGAGAAATATCGATGGCCGCACAGATACCGCTTAGTCCCAGCAGCATTGCAATGGCCAGAATCAGTCTGTTGTCCTTACTTCTGGCTGGAATCAGCAGACGGCTCAGGAAATATCCGCAGAAGATGCCCAATACAATCACCAGTAAATTATACGCCACCGGAATCAGAAGATCGTGGGCGGAAAATCCTCCCGCCGCATTTCCGTTGACCATGGCCGTCACGATGCTGAAAGCCAACAGACAGACCACATCGTCCAGGGCCACAATCTGCAGCAGCGTGTCCACAAATTCACCCTTTGCCTTGTACTGATTGATGGTCATCATGGTACTGGCAGGCGCCGTGGCCGTGGCGATGGCTCCCAGTATCAGCGCGAATTCCCAGTCCAGATTGAAGATGAATTTCAGGCAGAAGGTTACCAGCACTCCGGCGGCCAGCGCCTCGCTGAGCGTAATGATGATAATTCGCTTTCCCGTCCGCATCAACACTTCTTTTTTGAAGAATTTCCCTACGCCGAAGGCGATGAAGGACAACGCCAGATCACTGACAAAGCTCATTCCGTCGATCATGGATTTCGGAATAAAGTTGAAACAGCAGGGGCCGATGAGAATACCCGCCAGTATGTACCCGCTTACCTTCGGCATATTCAGAGTATTCGTCATCCTTGTCATGATAAACCCGGAAAATAAAATAATAGAGAGACACAACAAAATTTTCGTCTCGTCATTCAGCTGCGACAAAAACGCAACAACATTCATTTGCTTCCCCCCTCACTGATTCTGCCCATCGCTGCGGCAAATTCATGGTGTATTTTTTTATAATTTCTTTATTATAACTTGATTGCCATATAATTTCCACCTATTTTTCAAATTTACGCTCAAAATTTTACAGGACATATAACAATCCAGTGCCCTGTCTAAACTGTCATGTGGGTACACAGTAAAAATCCCAACATTGACAACTTTAAGTAAATCCCTTATGATTAAGTCAATTTGGATACATAATTTGAGTAGAAAAAATAGAGGATCGGAGAAAATAGATGTTCCAAAATAATACATACCAGGTTCCCTGTCTGTACCAAACCCTGCGGACAAAATCCACCCCGTCGGATCGGCCGCTCACCCTGCGCGTCCCCGGCTCCAAAAGCATCACCAACCGTGCGCTTTTGCTTGCCACGCTGGCGGACGGCGTTTCCGTCCTGCGGGGTGCGTTGTTTTCCGATGATTCCAGACATTTCCTGCAATGCATACAGGATCTGGGCTTTGAGACCGAAGCAGACGAAGCGAACAGCAAGATTACTGTCAAAGGACTTGGCGGAAAAATTCCCTGTACGGAAGCCGCACAGTATGTGGGCAGCGCCGGAACCGCCGCCCGCTTTCTCACCGCCTGCCTGGGATTGTCCCACGGCGTCTACCACATGGATGCCTCGGAACAGATGCGCAGGCGCCCCATGGCTCCCCTGCTCCAGTCCCTGCAGGAACTGGGCTGTGAGATTACCTATGAAAGTCCGGATGGAGAGGGACGATTCCCCTTTACGCTGAAGGGACATGGCTTTCAGAGAGACCACATCTCCATCAATATTGACAGCAGCAGTCAGTTTTTAAGCGCTCTGCTCATTGTTTCCTGTCTGTGTGAACGGGATTTTACCACTTCTATAGAAGGAACCCATGGCATGGCCTATATTGACATGACCCTGAAAATGATGGAGCAGTTCGGCGTCCGGACACAGAAGATAGAACATGCCTTCCTGACACCGTCCGGCCAGCATTATCGTGCCATGGATTACCTGATAGAGCCGGATGTGTCCGCCGCATGCTATTTCTATGCCATGTGTCCGTTGCTGCATATTCCTGTTCTGGTATCTGATGTGCATTTCGATTCCCTGCAGGGCGATGTGGCCTTCCTTACAATTCTGGAGAAAATGGGCTGTACTGCCGCGGATACTCCGGAGGGTGTTCTGGTAACACCTCCGGCAGGGGAAAGCTTCCATGGTGTCACTGTGGATATGTCCGCCTGTTCCGATCAGGCCATTACCCTGGCCGCCATCGCCCCTTTTGCGGACAGTCCTACCACCATTACGGGAATCGGCCACATTCGTTTCCAGGAAAGTGACCGCATTGCCGCTATCACCGCAGAGCTGTCAAAAATGGGCATTCTTTGCGAAGAGGGAGAAAGCAGTATCACCATCCATCCAGGTATCCCTAAGGCTTCCCTGGTGGAAACTTACGAGGATCACCGCATGGCCATGGGTTTCTCTCTGACAGGACTGCGAAGCCCAGGAATCGTCATTCATAATCCCGGTTGCTGCCGCAAAACCTTTGAAACCTATTTCGAGATTCTGGATAAAACAATAGAATCAACGCTTCGCGAGGCTTCTATTGTCATGAATAGCAGCGGCCGTTCAGACTAATCTCTGAACGGCCGCCCTCATGATACACTCATGTCTGCTCCAAACAATTAAAGTTCTTTCAGGCTGCCTGTCACACGAAATGCACCACTGCAACACCATATCCCGGCAATGTCAGACTATCCTCGATCTCCCTATCTGTCACCAGATCTCTCCCCTTCACACCGGACAGAGTCACCTCCCGGGTGGTGCAGTTGAGATAGAATGCGAAATTGCCTTCTTCTCCGCTCCGCACATGGTACTCCACGCCTTCCGGCAACTTTCTCATGGGAATCTCCGCATCTGTCAGCATTTTTTCAAAAAGGGGCAGCATCTGATCCGCATCCGTCCTGGCCGCCACGTAGTAAGCCTTGCCTTTTCCATGCTCTCTGCAGGTCACAGCAGCCGTTCCCTTATAGAAGTCCTCTGTGTAGACGCCCAATGTCTGCGCGTCATGCACTCTCAGAATCTCCGCGTATTCCCTTACTTCCCACCTGCTGTTGTCCGCCATTTCAATTCCGTTCCTGTCAGAAGGATAGAGAGAATCGATCTCTTCACTGACAATCCCGAACAGCTCCTTCAGGCCGTCTCCCGGGAATCCGCCCAGATAGCAGAGCTGGTCAGAATCCACATACCCTGTAAAATAGGTTGCCAGAAGCTGGCCGCCTCTCTCCACAAACGCCTTCAGATTCCGGGCTGTTCCCGGCTGCAGCATATACAGCATAGGCGCCACTACCACATCATAGCAGCTCAGATCCTCGTCAGATCCCACCACATCCATATCCACGCCCAACCGGAAAAAAGCCTTCCAGATATCGATACAGGTCTCTTCATATTTCTTAGTAGCCTGCGACAATGCCTTCACATCCTGAATGGCCCAGCGATTGTCCCAGTCGAATAAAAGCGCCGCTCTGGTGTGAAGCAGAGTTCCGGCCACAGGTGCAATCTTTTTCAGCAGCTCTCCCACTTCCGCCACTTCCCGGAAGACTCTGGTGTCATCCGTTCCCATATGGTCCACCACCGCGCCATGGAACTGTTCATACGAGCCTCTCCCTTTCCGCCACTGGAAATACTGTACTGTGTCGGAGCCGCAGGCAACCGCCTGCAGACAGGCAAGTCTGTGTACACCCGGTCTTTTCACCTTGTTTACGGTCTGCCAGTTCACAAGCCCCGGCGCACTCTCCATCATCATAAACGGTTTTCCCCGTTTCAGGGACCGCATCACCGCATGTTGGAACGCAGTCCCATACATGGTCTCCCCAAATGTCTCCCAATCATTGTGAAAAAGAGGATAATTGTCCCAGGAAATTACATCCAGTTCCGGGGCCATTTTACGGTAATCCAATCCGTTAAAAAGTTGCATGAAATTCGCGGTTACCGGAACATTGGGAGTCACGCTTCGAAGCACTGCAATCTCCTGCTTCATGAAGTCATTGGTGTTCCAGGTGGTAAATCGTTTCCACTCCAGGTTCAGAGCCATGACGCTGGTCTCTCCATTTTCAAAAGGAGGCTCAATCTGGTCGAAACTGTTATAACGATGGCTCCAGAAGGCAGCCCACCATGCCTTGTTCAATTTCTCAATATCATGCTCGTATTTTTCAGCCAGATACTCCTGAAACTTTCGAACACAGGCCGGGCAGAAGCATTCTCCTCCAAATTCATTGGAGATGTGATACATCATTACGCCGGGATGAGAGCCCAGCCGTTCCGCCAGTTTCCTATCTATAATAGATACTTTTTCCCGATATTTGCGAGATGTCATACAGTGATTATGCCGGCCGCCGTGATGGGCACGCATCCCAATTCTGTTCACACGCATTGCCTCCGGATAGGCCGCGTCCAGCCACGCCGGCCGCGCTCCGGAAGGAGTGGACAGCACCGTATAAATACCGTTCCGGTACAATTTCTCTACAATCTCTTCCAGCCATTCAAAGTGGAATTCTCCCTCCTCGGGTTCCAGAACAGACCAGGAAAACACACCAAGCGTAGCGCTGTTTATTCCTGCCTTTTTCATGAGCCGCACATCTTCTTCCAGAATGTCCGGCCTGTCCAGCCATTGCTCCGGATTATAATCCCCGCCATGTACCAGACCGCCTGTCTGCGGGAAAAGCATCCTTCTTTCCATATGTAATTATCTCCTTTACAATACCATTTCCTATTCGCCTCACAGTATACCTTTTTCTGTAAGGGAAGTCAACAAAAGTCTTCGGCCTGCAGAAAACAAATCTTGCATATTCCTGTTCTTTGTGCTAAAATCCTGTCTTTGACAGTTGAGAAAAAATAAAATCGCTACAGCACCTGAAAAACT
>CAQUWW010000051.1:0-2545 GCA_948896875.1 uncultured Acetatifactor sp.
CGAGATAGCTCAGTTGGCTAGAGCATGCGGTTCATACCCGCAGTGTCGAGGGTTCGAATCCCCCTCTCGCTACTGCCAGAGCCTGAAAACCTGCGGGTTTTCAGGCTTTTATCATGATAATAGAATCCCCGCGAAGCGAGGATTTTGTTGTTTTAGTATGAAAAGAGGAGGAGTGATGAAAGTGCCGCTGTCAGAGAACACAATGACAATCAGACGGGGAGAAGAGAAGGATATGCCTGGTATCAATAATCTGTTGGAGCAGGTATTGTCAGTACACAGTACCGGAAGGCCGGATCTCTTTAAAAGCAATACAAAGAAATATACAGATGGAGAACTTTTGACAATTCTGCAGGATGACAGCAGGCCGGTATTTGTGGCGGTAGATGACGGGGGAAAAGTATTGGGATATGCTTTTTGTGTGTTTCAGCAACATTTGGGTAATAATATAATGACAGACATTCTGACTCTGTATATTGATGATCTGTGTGTGGATGAGACCATGAGAGGGCAGCATATAGGGCGGAAGCTGTATGACTATGTAGTGGATTTCGCCAGGAGGAAAGGCTGTTATAATCTGACTCTGAATGTTTGGGAATGCAACCCAAGTGCGAAGAAGTTTTATGAAAAGTGCGGGCTTGTTCCGCAAAAAACAGGAATGGAAAAAATATTAGGAAGTAATGGTTCATAATTGAGGCAGTTTGGCAGATGAGTGAATGGAAGAAGAGGATAAATATGGAGAGAACAGAGGAGATGCAGAAGGAAGTCGGAATGGAAGAACAGTCGAAAATGGACGTAATAGCTGAGGTTGAAGTCAGGGATATAGGCCCGGAAAGCGGAGAAGCAGTAGAGGGCGGAGAGACGGAAACTGCGGAAGAGGACAGTTTATCTTCCATTGAACCGCTTCTGGACACTCGTATTGTGCGGGCTGTCAGAGAAATGGGTTTTGAGAAATTGACACCGATTCAGGTACAGGCCATTCCCTATTTGCTAAAGGGGGAAGATATTATCGGACAGGCCCAGACAGGCACAGGAAAGACGGCGGCCTTTGCCATTCCGGCTCTGCAGAAGATTGATCCCGACTTGAAGAAGCTGCAGACAATCATCCTTTGCCCCACCAGAGAACTGGCCATGCAGGCGGCGGATGAAATCCGCAATATCGCAAAATATATGCATGGAATCAAAGTACTTCCGGTATACGGCGGTCAGGAGATCAGCAAGCAGATCAGCGGCCTGAGGGGAGTTCAGATTATCGTGGGAACTCCCGGACGAGTGATGGATCATATGCGCCGGCACACCATCAAGCTGGAACATGTGAATATGGCAGTATTGGATGAAGCGGATGAAATGCTGGATATGGGATTCAGAGAGGATATGGAACTGATACTTGGAGAGATTCCAAATGAACATCAGACCGCGCTTTTTTCCGCTACGATGCCACAGCCCATCCTTGAGATTGCGAATCAGTTTCAGAAGGATGCGAAACTGGTCAAAGTAGCGGCCAAAGAACTGACGATACCATTAGTCTCCCAGAGATATTACAGGGTGAAGAGTCAGGACAAGGATGCTGCCTGTATCCGGCTGCTGGAATATTATCAGCCAAAGCTTTGTCTGATTTTCTGTAATACGAAAGTGAAGGTAGATCAGCTGGCGGAAGTATTGAAAAGAGCCGGATTTCAGGCGGAGGGACTTCATGGAGATATGTCCCAGCACCAGAGAGATGTGGCTATGGGCCGCTTTCGAAACGGAAGCACCAATATGCTGATTGCCACAGATGTGGCGGCTCGTGGAATAGATGTGGATAACGTGGAAGCAGTTATCAATTATGACCTTCCCCAGGATAATGAATATTATGTACACCGTATCGGCAGAACAGGAAGGGCCGGCAAGACGGGGCGCTCTTTCACTTTTGTCAGTGGCAGAGAGATCTATCGCATTCGCCAGCTGGAGCATTTCTGCCGTACCACCATTGAGGAGAAGAAACTTCCCGGGGCGTCTAAAGTACTGAAGGCGAAAGCAGATAAGTATCTGAACAGGGCATGGGAGCTCCGTGAACACGAAGATATTGAGCTGATGAAAAGCTTTCTGCAGCGGAAAATGACTGCGGAAGATTGTGACGCGCTGGAACTGGCGGCGGTGATGCTGAAATTCCAGATTGGGGATAAGGGACCGGAAATAGAGGCAGATGATTACGAAGGCCGCAGGAGACGCGGCCGCGAAGAAGAGCGTGAGGGCCGCAGGAGACGTGGTCCGGAAGAGGAACGGGAAGGCCGCAGGAGACGCGGTTCGGAAGAGGAACGGGAAGGCCGCAGGAGACATGGCTCCGAAGAGGCGCGGGAGAATCGCGGCAGACGTGGTTCCGAAGAAGAACGGGAGAATCGCAGGAGACGTGGTCCGGAAGAGGAGCGGGAAGGCCGCAGGAGACGTGGCTTTGAAGAAGAGCGTGAGAGTCGCAGAAAACGGGAGCGCGACGAAAATCGTTCCGGTAAAGTGCGTGATGTTCGTATGGATGGCAGTGAGAAGGGAATGACATTTCCCTTTTCCAAAA
>CAQUWW010000051.1:2555-5209 GCA_948896875.1 uncultured Acetatifactor sp.
TGTGCACAGACTTGTAGAGGGCAGGAAACTGATCATAGGCGGTGTGGAGATTCCTTATGAAAAAGGACTTCTGGGACATTCGGATGCGGATGTACTTCTTCATGCCATTATGGATGCATTGCTGGGAGCGGCGGCGTTGGGAGACATTGGGAAGCATTTCCCGGATACAGATCAGAGCTATAAAGGGATTTCTTCCGTGAAGCTGTTGAAAAAGACAGGGGAACTTCTGACTGAAAAGGGGTTTGTCATTGAGAATGTGGACGCTACGATCATTGCCCAGGCACCCAAAATGCGTCCGCATATTGAAAGCATGAGAGAAAATATTGGAAGAGCTCTTGGTGTGGACACGGAATATATTAATGTAAAGGCTACTACCGAGGAGGGGCTGGGCTTTACCGGGACAGGGGAAGGAATTGCGGCGCAGGCCGTATGTCTGCTGAGCAGTCCTTTCGATCTCACGGCCGGACTGGCAGCGGGATGCGGCGGATGCAGTCAATGCCCCGGGGCAAAATAAAAGCAGACTAAAATTGGAGAAAACCATTGACAGAATTGATTTTTTTGCATATTCTGTAGTAAGAATGTAATAAGGTTCTGACTGAATAAGGGGTAAATGCAGAGAGCGGAAAGAGTACTTTTTTCGACAATAGAGAGCATATCTATTGCGCGGGGTGTCAGAGAGAGACTGTCGGCAGGGCTGTGAGCAGTCTTCATCCGGGAAAAAGGAAGTGCGTCCGTGAGCAGACTTGCCGAAGGCTGTCTGATGAGGGAAATCTTTTTTCGGACGGTTGGTAGGCAGGTACGCAGGCGTGCGTTATACGTGTCGAGGGAAGGGCCTGAGCCTTTTAGTAGAGTGGAACCGCGGATAAATTCGTCTCTAAGATAGAATTTACCGCGTTTTTTTGTGTGGGAGGAGCCTATGGGAATCATCAGAAATATTACGGAAGAGGTCAGGATCATCCGGGAGCGGGATCCGGCAATTCATTCTGCCATGGAAGTCTTTCTCTATCCCAGCTTCAAAGTGATGCTTCATTACCGAGTTGCACACAGACTGTATGAAAAAGGACATTATTTCTGGGCCAGGTGGATTTCACAGAGAGGTGTGCGAAAGACGGGCATCGAGATCCATCCGGGTGCGAAGATTGGAAAAGGACTTTTCATTGATCACGGAAACGGTGTCATTATCGGTGAGACTACCATCATCGGCGATAATGTGACCCTGTACCAGGGGGTGACGTTGGGGGGGACCGGGAAGGAGCATGGAAAGCGGCATCCGACGATCGGCAACAATGTCATGATCAGCGCGGGAGCGAAAGTATTGGGTTCCTTTACCATTGGGGACAATTCTAAAATCGGCGCAGGAAGTGTGGTTTTAAGCGAGGTACCCCCATGTTCTACCGTGGTGGGTGTGCCTGGACGGGTGGTAAAACGTGGGAACAAAACATTGCCGCAGGAGACCATGAACCAGACAGACCTGCCGGACCCGGTTCGGGAAGACATTCTCAATTTACAGAGAGCCAATTCAGAGATGATAAACCGTATCCTGGAACTGGAGCAACAGCTGAAAAATATTTCTGTACAGAGACATGGAAACGAAAACAGCGCAGGCAAATGAAAGAGGAGGAGGCAAAATGGAGAACAAAATGCGGTTTTATAATACGTTGAGCAGAAAGGTGGAGCTTTTTATCCCAAACGAGGATGGAAAAGTGTCCATGTATACCTGTGGACCTACGGTGTACCATTATGCGCATATCGGGAATCTGAGGAGCTATATTATGGAGGACATTCTGGAGAAAGCATTGCGCTATGCAGGGTATGATGTGAAGCGTGTCATGAATATCACAGATGTGGGGCATCTTTCCTCGGATGCGGATACCGGTGAAGATAAGATGCTGAAGGGGGCAAAGCGTGAGCACAAGACCGTGATGGAGATTGCAAAGTTTTATACGGATGCTTTCTTTGCCGACTGCAAGAAGCTGAATATCAAGACTCCGGATGTGGTGGAACCGGCCACAAACTGCATTTCCGAGTTTATTCATATGGTGGAAGTGCTGCTGGAAAAAGGCTATGCCTACGTGGCCGGAGGCAACGTTTATTTTGACACTTCCAGACTGGAGGATTATTATGTCTTTTCCTCCCAGAGTGAAAAGGAGCTTCTGGTGGGAGTCCGGGACGATGTGGAGGAAGATGCCAACAAGAAGAACCGGAATGATTTTGTATTGTGGTTTACGAAGTCCAAGTTCGAAGATCAGGCGCTGAAATGGGAGAGTCCATGGGGCGTGGGATATCCAGGATGGCATATTGAATGCTCCTGCATCAGCATGAAACATTTGGGAGAATTTATGGATATTCACTGTGGCGGTGTGGACAATATTTTCCCTCATCATACCAATGAGATCGCCCAGAGCGAGGCTTATCTGGGGCATAAATGGTGCAATTACTGGTTCCATGTACATCATCTCACAGATAAATCCGGAAAAATGAGCAAGTCCAAAGGAGATTTCCTCACAGTGTCCTTACTGGAGTCGAAAGGGTATGATCCCAGAGTGTACCGTTTCTTCTGCCTGCAGTCTCATTATCGCAAGCCCCTGGAATTTTCCTATGAAATACTGGATAACACGGCGGTGGCTTACGAGAAGCTTGTGAAACGCATCGGC
>CAQUWW010000051.1:5262-9369 GCA_948896875.1 uncultured Acetatifactor sp.
GAAGGACGGAGAGGTGGACCGAGAGAAATTCAACGCATACAGAGAGAAATTCGAAGCGGCTCTCTGCGACGACTTGAACTCTTCCATGGCGCTTACCGTGCTGTATGATATGTTGAAAGAAGATATGTCGGACGCTACAAAATATGCGCTGGCAGAGGATTTTGACAGGGTGCTGTCTCTTGACCTGACCACGGCTCATGCCCGGAAAGAATCGGAGACGACAGTGGATGCGGAGCTGGAACGCTATATTCTGGAGAAAATTGAAGAGCGGAAGGCGGCAAAAAAGGAGAAAAACTTTGCCAGAGCCGATGAAATCCGCAGTGAACTGCTGGAGAAAGGAATTATCCTTGAGGACACCAGAGAGGGTGTGAAGTGGAAGAGGGATATTTCATGGAAGAAAGCATGAGGACAGAGGAAACCTTTAGTCTGCGGGAGGCCATTACCGAAGTTTTTCCGGGGAAGAGGCAGGATATCAGGACGTATTCTCCCCTGACGCTTGCCTATATAGGAGATGCGGTTTATGATTTGATCATTCGTACTATGGTGGTGAACAAGGGAAATCGTCCTGTCAATGACCTTCACCACATCACCGTGAAATATGTCAGCGCCAACGCACAGGCTAAAATGGTACAGGCCCTGAACGAGTATCTGACTGAAGAAGAACAGGCAGTTTACCGAAGAGGAAAAAATGCAAAACCCCATACTACTGCCAAAAATGCCAGCATTGCCGATTATCTCAAAGCCACGGGATTTGAAGCGGTGCTGGGATACCTGTACCTGACAGACCAGATGGAGCGGGCATTGGAACTGGTGAAGAAAGGAATCCTGTTGACAGGTCTGGAACTTTGAGAGGAAAAGGAGAAAATAAGATGTCCTATCAGGAATATACCATAGAAGGAAGGAATGCAGTCATAGAAGGCTTTCGTGCGGGCAGACCCATAGACAAGCTTTACATTCTGGACGGCTGCCAGGACGGCCCTATATTGACGATAAAAAGGGAAGCCAGAAAGCAGGATACCCTTATCAAATATGTGTCAAAAGAACGATTGGACCAACTTTCCGTTACAGGAAAGCATCAGGGCGTTATTGCCGTGGCCGCGGCCTATGAGTATGCATCAGTGGAGGATATTCTGCAGTCGGCCAGAGAAAAAGGAGAATCTCCATTTGTTATTTTGCTGGACAACATTGAAGATCCCCATAATCTGGGAGCAATTATTCGTACGGCCAACCTGGCGGGGGCTCATGGTGTGATCATACCGAAGAACCGTGCGGTAGGACTGACAGCCGTGGTGGCCAGAACTTCTGCGGGTGCATTGAACTATACGCCGGTGGCGAAGGTTACCAATCTGGCGAAGACCATAGAAGAATTGAAAAAAGAAGGACTGTGGTTTGTCTGTGCCGATATGGATGGTACCGTCATGTACGATCTGGATCTGCGGGGGCCTATCGGGCTGGTTATCGGAAATGAAGGGGAAGGGGTGAGCCGTCTTGTGAAGGAGAAATGTGATATGACGGCGGCGATTCCCATGAGAGGAAACATTGATTCTCTGAACGCTTCCGTGGCCACCGGCGTGCTGGCTTACGAGATTGTACGTCAGCAGCGCGAGAGGAAGGCATGAGTCCCATTTGGAAAGCAAAGGACAACATTTTTTAAGGCAGATACAACTGGCAGAGGATGCGGGGAAGAGCTTCAGGCACAGGAGAGTGGATATGGGGGACAGATATGCGAATTACAGACAGTATAGTGACGGGGAACTGATTGATCGCCTTCGCCGGGGAGAATCTTCCATTATGGATTATATCTGCGATAAATACAAAAATCTTGTGCGCAGTAAGGCAAAATCCATGTTTATTCTGGGAGCGGATAACGAAGATCTGATTCAGGAAGGTATGATAGGATTGTTTAAGGCAGTGCGGGATTACGATGCCGGTCGAGATGCCAGTTTCAGCTTTTTTGCCGAGCTGTGTATCAATCGGCAGATGTATACGGCGGTGCAGGCTTCCAGAAGACAGAAGCATTTTCCGCTGAATACCTATGTGCCGCTTGACAGTGAGGAACCGGGGGATGAGAGAGAGGGCCTGAATCTGGCGGAGCTTCTGGCAGATAAGGCGAAACCGAATCCGGAAGAATTATTTTTGGACAAAGAGCGGGTGGATTATCTGGAGAAAATGATTGAGGAAGAGCTCAGCGATTTTGAAAAGCAGGTACTGGATCTGTATATTACCGGCATGAGCTACAGCCAGATTGCGAAAGTGTTAGGCAGGGATGAAAAGGCTACGGACAATGCCCTGCAGCGTCTGAAAGCAAAAATCAGGAAAATGTTATAAGGGTTTTTTTATGCTTTTTTTAGAAATGTGACAGATTGATTTTATTGACATCATATGTTCTGAACGCTATAATCAACGACAGAAAACTGACCGACTGGTCGGGCGGCAGGAGGAAGAACGGACATGATTTCAAAATTCAGTGTGAAAAAACCATATACAGTACTGGTGGGGGTGGTTCTGGCTATTATTTTGGGTGTGGTATCCTTTACCAGAATGACGGCGGATCTGCTGCCGAACATTAGTCTCCCCTATGTGATTGTAATGACCACTTACGCGGGAGCCAATCCGGAGACTGTGGAATCTGTGGTAACGCAGCCGGTGGAAGCAGCCATGGCCACAGTGAGCAATATAGAGAGCATCAGTTCCGTATCCAACGAGAACTATTCCATGGTTATAATGGAGTTTTCTCAGACGGCGGATATGAATGCAGTGTCGCTGGAAATCAGGGAAAGTCTTGACCAGATCAAAAGCTACTGGAGTGACTCGGTGGGCAATCCGATTATTATGAAGCTGAATCCGGATATGCTGCCTGTGATGATAACGGCGGTAGGTGTGAACGGTATGGATGATGCCAGCATCAGTACATATGTACAGGAAAGCGTCATGCCGGAGCTTGAGAGTATCGAGGGTGTGGCCAGCGTCAGTGCCACGGGGCTTCTGGAGGAGAGTGTCAATGTCATTATCCGTCAGGACAAGATAGATGCGGTGAATGAAAAGGTATTTGCGTCTATTGACGAGAAGATGACAGAGGCGGAGGAAGAACTTGCAGACGGACGAAAAGAGCTGGAGGATGGCAAAAAGGAGCTTGCGGACGGAAAGAAGGAGCTTTTGGACGGACAGAAAGAACTTGCGGACGGACGAAAGGAGCTGGAGAACGGCAAAAAAGAGCTGGAAGAAGGAAAGACGGAGCTGGAGAATCAGCAGGAATCCATCAATAACCAGCTGGCCGTTCAGAAAAACTCTCTGCTCAGCGCCAAAGCGCAGCTGGAAGAAATTCAGACGAACCTGACGACGGCGAAACAGTTAAATGACGGTATTGCGCAGATGGCTCCGGCGGTAGAGCAGCTGGCCGCGCTTGAGAAAGAAAAGGACAATCTGACTGCACTGAGGGACGGGGATTATCTGACAAAATATACCACCTATATGCAGGACTGGGCCAATGCGTTGGGTAGAGCGATGGAACTGCTTGAGGCCGGCGATCCGTCCGCGGCATTGGAGAGTGTGGAAATTGTGCGGGATTTTGCGGCGGCATGCGATAATATAGACAAATTGCAGGCAGAGTTTAAGGGAAATTCTGCGGTGTCTCTGATCGCCGCTTCCAGCGAGCAGGCGGGAGAGATTATTGCGGCGGCAAACGCTTTGGCACACTGGTATCCGGCGCTGGATTTCACTGACGGCATTCCGGATGCATCTGCTTTTCCGGATGAAGAGGCAATAAAAGAGCTTACTGTTACGGTGGGCACCGCGCTGGGGGCAGCTCAGGAGGCATCCAAAGGAATGCTTGAGATGCTTGAGCAGAGCGGCAGTGTTCTGGTGCAATATGAGGATATGCGGACAGCGCTGGCGGCGTTGACAAACGGTCTGGGCTACGACGGCTATGTGGGAATGATCAATGAAATGCTGAAAAGCCAGAACATCACAGATCTTTCCCAGGCGATTCAAGAGATCAACAATGGTCTGATTGCCATCGAGAAAGGCCAGATGGCTGCGGCGATTGAGTTTGCCAACGGCAAGGCGACTATCTCCATGGGAGAATATCAGCTGGAAGTGGCAGAGTCA
>CAQUWW010000051.1:9389-18492 GCA_948896875.1 uncultured Acetatifactor sp.
CTGGATCAGATGAAGGACGCGGAAGAACAGATGAAAGATGCGGAGGAACAGCTGGCAGAGGGAGAAAAACAGCTGGCTGATGCAAAAGAATCGGCGTATGAGCAGGCGGATATGACCAATATCCTGACTGTGGATACCATTAAAAATCTGTTGACAGCCCAGAATTTCTCTATGCCTGCAGGCTATGTGACAGAGGAAGGTATCAGCTACATGGTACGTGTGGGCGACAAGCCCTCTACGGTGGAGGAGCTGCAGGCCCTGCCTTTAATGGATATGCATATGGACGGGGTGCCTGTGATTACTCTGGGAGATGTGGCAGATGTGTTCTATACGGACAATTCGGCGGAAATCTATGCCAATGTGGATGGCAGCGCAGGTGTTATGCTGAGCATTCAAAAGCAGACCGGCTATTCTACCGGAGAGGTATCCGATCGTCTGGCGGAACGCTTTCAAGAGCTGATGGGGGAGAATCCTGATCTGTCGCTGATTACCCTGATGGACCAGGGAATATACATTGATCTGGTTATGGATTCCATCATCAATAATATCTTATTTGGCGCGGCGCTGGCTATTCTGATTTTGCTGCTGTTTTTAAAGGATTTAAGACCCACGCTTGTGGTGGCCTTTTCCATTCCTGTCAGTCTGGTCACCGCCATTGTGTGCATGTATTTCAGCGGTGTGACATTAAACATTATCTCCCTGTCAGGGCTGGCACTGGGCATCGGTATGCTGGTGGACAATTCTATTGTAGTAATTGAGAATATCTACAGACTGCGCAGCGAGGGCCGTTCGGTCCATGAGGCTGCCATGGAAGGCGCCAGAGAGGTGGCCGGAGCCATCATTGCCTCCACCTTGACAACCGTTTGCGTATTTCTGCCTATTGTGTTTACGGAGGGCATTACCAGGCAGTTGTTTGTGGATATGGGACTGACCATTGCCTATTCGCTTTTTGCAAGTCTTCTGATTGCATTGACCGTAGTGCCGGCCATGTCTTCTAAGATGCTGGTAAGGACGAAGGAACAGAAAGAGGGGAAATTCTTTGGAGCCCTTGTAAGTGGGTATGAGAAATTGTTGAGCCTGTCTTTAAAGGGGAAACCGTTGGTTTTGATTGTGACACTTGGACTTTTTCTGGGAAGTATTGCGCTGGCCTTTACCAATGGAATTGCTTTTATGGCGGATATGGATTCCACGCAGCTGACGGTGAATGTGGCTCTTGCGGATGACGCCACGCTGGAGGAGACGGGAGAAGTGGCGGACCAGGTGGTAGAGGCAATTCTTTCGATAGAGGATGTACAAAATGTAGGTGCGATGTCCAGCAGCTCCACCATGTCCATGCTGGGCGGCGGAGGAGGCAGCAACAATCTGGCAACCATTTATGTGGTGACCAGAGAAGATAAGTCCATGAGCAATGAAGAAATTGCAGGCGTCATTCGGGAGAAAACCGCGGATATCGACGCAGAGATTACCATCGATACTTCCAGCATGGATATGAGTGCAATGGGAGGCAGCGGCATCTCTATTCAGGTGCGGGGCCGCGATCTGGATATGCTAAGGAAGATAGCGGAGGAAGTAGCGGCTGTGATAGAGAGTGTGGAAGGAACCGCAGAGGTCAGCGATGGACTGGAGGACGCAGATGAGGAGCTGCGTATTATCATAGACCGGGAGGAAGCAGTGCATTACGGGCTGACGGTGGCCCAGGTATATACCCAGATTTATGCCAGGCTGGCGGAGGCAGGCAGCGCTACCACACTGGTGGCTGCTGACAAGGATTACAATGTCTATGTAATGAATGGAACAGATCTGGAGCTGACAAGGGAGCTGGTAAAGCAACTGGAGATTGAGGGCACGGATGAAGAGGGAGCAAAGGTGAAGATTCCCCTGGCTGAGATTGCGACTTTTGAGGACGCAGAGGCTTTTGTATCTATTCAGCGGGCGGATCAGACCAGATATGTAGCTGTGACCGCCGCCATTGAGGAAGGATATAATGTAGGTCTGGTGGCTGCCGATGTGGAGGATAAGCTGTCAGGATATGAATTGCCTGCGGGATACAGGCTGGTATTTTCCGGTGAAAACGAGATGATTGTGGATGCCATGGAGCAGGTGATGCTGATGCTGGTATTGGCGCTTTTGTTTATGTACCTGATTATGGTGGCGCAGTTCCAGTCCCTGAAATCTCCTTTTATTATCATGTTTACCATTCCGCTTGCCTTTACCGGAGGCTTCCTGGGCTTGTATGTCACCGGAAGTGAAGTAAGCGTCATTGCCATGATTGGATTTGTCATGCTGGCGGGTGTTATCGTCAACAATGGTATCGTGATTATTGACTACATGAATCAGCTGCGGGAGAACGGCATGGAAAAGAAGCAGGCGATTCTCACCGCAGGACGCACAAGGCTTCGCCCTGTATTGATGACAGCTCTGACAACGATTCTGGCCTTGTCTACTATGGTGTTCAGCAAGGACATGGGAGCAGAGATGGCAAGACCCATGGCGGTGGTAACCATCGGAGGTCTGCTCTATGGCACCTTGTTGACATTGGTGGTAATCCCCTGTATTTATGATCTGTTTAACCGGGAAAGAAAAAAAGAGAAGGAAGAGCTGACAGAATTGTAAATTGATGGGGGCAGATGTAAAGGAGGAGATCCTATGGGTAAAATCAATGGTCTGGAAGAGATTCAGGATGTGCCGCCGAAAGTGCGGAAAATGTATACTGCAGTAATAGAAATGCTGGAAGAAGGTGTGGACGCGGCGGGAATCCGCGTCTCCACCATCACGGAGAGAGCGGGCATCGGGAAAGGAACAGCCTATGAATATTTTGACTCAAAAGAGGAGATTGTGGCCTGCGCTCTGGTATATCAGATCAAATGGATGTTTTACTGGCTGGAAGGCGTTCTGGAAAAAAAGGAGAACTTTTATGAGCAACTGTCCTTTTTGATGGACGGGATTGAGAAAAAGGATAAGGGCATGAATTGTTTTCTCCGGTTTGTACACATGATGACGGACAATTCGGAGTTCAGCAGAATGGTTCGGGAGAAAATCAACTCCGAAGAATTCGGTCCCTGGCAGCCGGCCCGTGTATTGGGCAGAATCCTGCAGAGGGGGATAGACCGCGGCGAGCTGCGGGAGGACATGGCAGTGGAATATATGATTTACTGTGTATTTTCTCATCTGCTCACCTATGTCCTGGCAACTGCCACAGAGGAATGTTTTTCGCCGGACCTGAAAAGTATAAAGAATCTTGCCTGTCAGGGTGTTGTGAATGAAATCGGAAGAAAAGCGTAAATGGAAAACAAGGGTTTATTTCAGTTTTAAACTTTTTTAGATTTTCTTTTAGAAAATAGACACACTTTGGACACATTTATTCGGTAATATAATTATCAGATAGTTGATGAACTCACTATCTCCCCCCTCATAAGAAATAGTGAAAAGGTCTCGGTGAAAACCGGGGCCTTTTTACATGGACAGCAGAAAAGAAGCTTGCGTGCAGATCTTAAAACAGCTATAATGGGTAACATGTAAAGAAGCGGCATGCACGAAGGCAGGAGTGAAAAGCGGCATTGCTTTAATTGAGAAATTAAAACGGACTTTATAGAAAAAGATGAGTGGGCGGAGAAAGAGATACATGGAAAATATGTCAGATAGAGGAAAAAGTGAAATGTCGCAGGAAATTCTGCCGAAGGATGAGATGGCCAAAGACAATGAACGAGAGTATATTGTGTTGAATGTCCGGGAGGAAGAGAATGCTGTCAACGAACAGGCAGAGCGCAGCCTGGCGGATTATGTCGCGCTGGCA
This sequence comes from uncultured Acetatifactor sp., assembly GCA_948896875.1. GTDB lineage: Bacteria > Bacillota > Clostridia > Lachnospirales > Lachnospiraceae > Acetatifactor. The sequence continues at coordinate 13,183 of CAQUWW010000051.1, forward strand.
AAATACCAGTATTTTGACTGTAAAGCGATACGAAACAGCATGGGATTGACTAGAATCGTCACCAGAAAAGGAGAGGCACTTTATAACGAAAAAAAAGTGAGGCTTCGCGGAGTTGACAGCGGATATATGAACGGCGTAAGTGAGACCGTAGGAGAGGCTGTCGGCGGCGGTACCGAAGGGAAGACCAACTTTCCGATTCATATGGTTTTTGACAGGAGTTCTGTCATTTTTGCAGAATGTCAGTGTGCGGAATGCAGAAAGCATTATTATAGCAGGTATTATCGGAGAGAATATTGTCCGTATCTGGCGGCCTTTATGATGCTGGGGGAGGAGGATCTGAAAGAAAGAAGCCTGGGAGATGCCACGGATGTGCGGGGATTGAAATTGATCAGAGCTTTTTCGGAGCAGCGGGCTAACAGCATCATGTCCGATACCATAGGAAGAGCGGAAAGTCTGAATTTAATTCCCAGGATGACTCTGAAAAACAGGGACCTGGCGGTTTCTTTTAAGGTGGGTGAGAGAAAGCTTTTTGTGATCAAGGATTTATTTGAATTTTATGAGAATGTTCAGGAATCCAAGACAGCCGGTTATGGAAGCAGTACGGAATTCAATCATCATATCGGCCATTTTCTGGAACAATCCAGAAAATGGATTGATTTCATTGGCAGGATTGTAAAGGAGGAGCAAGCTTTCGAGCGGCGGATGATCGATGCGCACAGCTACTCAAAAAAGGCTGCGTCCAAAATCGGAGAATTTGCTCTCTTTGGATGGAGATTGGATGAGTTCTATCGGCTTGTGGAAGGAGAAGAGTTTGAATTTGAAGACAAAGACAGCGACAAGAAGAAAAAAGTTGTTCTTCAGACGGCAGAGCGCAATCCGAAAGTTTCCATGACCATTCGAAAGAACGAATTGGATCTGAGGAGAAGCTTTCATGGGATTAGAGTGGACTGTCGTATGCCTCAGCTGTTTTACGGTGTGGGGACCGCCTACTACCTCTGCGAAGATGCCTTTTGCAGGCTGGAGGGGGAATTTCAGAAAAAAGTACGCACAGTGGCTCAGTTTTGCGGAGACGGTTCGCTGACCTTTCAGGTGGGGAGAAATAATCTGGCCCAGTTTTATTACTCTGTTTTGCCGCAGTTGGAGGGTGTGGTGGACATTATGGAGGAAAACGTGGAAGAGATTACCTCCTATCTTCCGCCTCAGGCCAGATTTGTATTCTATCTGGATGCCGAGGACCACAATATGGTGTGCCGGGTGGCGGCCAGAGATGGGGAATCGGAATTTATTGTGCCGGGTTTTTCAGAGGAACAGCCGCCGTCCATTCCCATGGAGTCTTTCCGGGAAAGGGGACGGGAAGAAGAAATCATGTTTCTGGCCAGACAGTGGTTCCCTTATTGGGACAGTGAGAAACAGGAACGGCATTGCGGGCGGGAAGAGGAGCGGATGTATCAGGTGCTGGACAAAGGGGTGGATGCGCTTCTGGCCCTTGGGGAGGTACAGTGTACCAGAAGATTCAGCAATCTGAATATAGGGCGCAGGGTGAGAATGTCTGTGGGCATATCGGTCTCCAAAAGCCTGCTGAATTTGACGATTTCCACACAGGATGTACCTCCGGGCGAACTGCTGGACATTTTAAAAAGCTATCGCCAGAAGAAGAAATATTACCGCCTGAAAAACGGAGATTTCCTGAGTCTGGACGAAGAAGGGGCATTGCAGACCCTGACGGAAATGATGGATACTCTGCGAATGTCGCCGAAAGAGCTGTTGAAGGGAAATGTTAAGCTTCCTTTATATCGTGCGCTGTACCTGGACAAGCTGCTTGAGAAAAACGAGGAGATTTACAGCAGCAGAGACAGTTATTTTCGCGAGATGGTGAAAGACTTCAAGACCGTAAACGATGCGGATTTCGAGGAACCGGCTTCTCTTTCGGGAATTATGCGGGGATATCAGAAGAACGGCTATCGGTGGCTTCGGACATTGGAAGAATACCGTCTTGGAGGAATCCTGGCGGACGATATGGGACTGGGCAAGACTCTGCAGGTGCTGGCTGTGCTGCTTTCCGCAAAGCTGGAAGGGAAGAAAGGAACTTCACTGGTGGTTGCTCCTGCTTCGCTGGTATTCAACTGGGGAGAGGAGATCAGAATCTATACGCCGGAGCTTACCTATAGCTTTATCACGGGAAATCAGGAGGAGCGCAGGGCGACTCTGGAGGAATACAGGAATTATGATGTGCTGGTGACTTCCTATGACTTGCTGAAAAGAGATATCGAGTATTACGAGGAGAAAGAATTTTATTATCAGATTATTGACGAAGCACAGTACATCAAAAATCATACCACTGCGGCGGCCAAAGCTGTCAAGGCAGTGCAAAGCCAGGTCCGGTATGCTCTGACGGGGACTCCCATTGAGAATCGACTCAGTGAGCTGTGGAGTATTTTCGACTTCCTGATTCCGGGATATCTGTACGGATATGATGTCTTCCGGAACGAGTTTGAAGCGCCGATTGTGAGAAATGAAGACAAGACAGCGTTGGAGAGACTGCAGAGAATGACTTCGCCCTTTATACTGCGGAGAATGAAGGAAAATGTATTGAAGGATCTGCCTGAAAAGCTGGAGGAGAACAGGTACGTCAGATTTGAGTCCGACCAGCAGAAGCTTTATGACGCCCAGGTAGTGCATATGAAACAGAAAATCGGTATGCAGGATGCAAGAGAATTCCAGAAGAACAAAATACAGATTCTGGCGGAACTGATGAAACTGCGTCAGATTTGCTGTGATCCGGGATTATGCTTCGAAAACTATAAAGGAGAATCCGCCAAGCTGGACGCATGTATGGAACTGGTACAGAGCGCTATCGAGGGCGGACATAAGATATTGCTTTTCTCCCAGTTCACTTCCATGCTGGAATTGATTGCCGGACGTATGAAAGAAGAAGAGATTGGATTTTATACGATTACCGGGGCCACGCCAAAGGAGAAGCGCCTGCAGCTGGTGAAAGAGTTTAATCAGGATGACACGAAAGTATTTTTGATTTCCCTGAAGGCCGGGGGCGTTGGATTGAATTTGACAGGCGCGGACGTGGTTATCCATTATGACCCATGGTGGAATCTGGCGGTGCAGAATCAGGCTACTGACCGCACACACCGCATCGGACAGACGAAGATGGTTGTGGTATATAGACTGATTGCCAAAGGAACGATTGAAGAACGGATCCAGGAGCTGCAGGAAAGTAAGAGGGCGCTTTCGGAACAGATTATTCAGGGAGATGCCGGTCAGCTTGGAGGCATGACCAAAGAGGATTTCTTAAATCTTCTATGACAATTTTTTTATTTTATGAAAAAGATACATATTTTTCCAGACTTGTCCATATACTGTTAAAAACGGATTGTTGTATGGAGTTCGGCAATTCGATGAAAGGAGACAGGATATGGCAAGAGGACAGCGCAAGACGCTTGAAGAGAAGATTGCTGCGAAGCTGGAGCTGATTGAGGCATTGACCACACGTATGGAATCGGAGAAGCGGGAGCTGGAAGAATTGTACCAGGAGAAAAGGAGAAAGGAACTGGAGGCAGTCAGCGATATTATCGAAGAGGCCGGACTGGAACCGGAAGAAGTGGCGGAGGTGCTGCAGCAATATATAGAACAGCGGGAACAGGCAGCTTCCTGAATTTTTAAATTTTATCAGAACCGGGAATGTGATAACACATCCCCGGTTTTTTTATTAAGGCCTTTTTATTATCGAAATCTTATGGTATAATGACCTTATTCGTGGCAGAAAACGGCCGAATGGCCGGACAAGCGGAGGAACCTGGTTCCGCATATTTATGGAGGGAGAGCAATGACAGAAAATAATAACTTGCAGATGAAGCCTGATTCCATAAGCATTCACCAGGAAGAAAACAGTGTTCGTTTTTGCTTTGTGTCTAAGAGCGCATCCTGCGGAATCATGTTATATGACAGAGCCGGAGGCCAGCTTCGGGAAAAAATACCTTTTACCGAGAGGGATAGAACAGGACATGTCTATTGCAAGACAGTATGCGATGTCAATAGAGAGGAGAACACATATCTTTTTTACGAGGAAGACTGTCTTGTCCCTGACGAGCGTGCGAAAATCTTTGCGAAGAAGGCTGTATATGGGAAAGTGAGAACAGCGGAAGATCTGAAGGCCGGCTTTTCTATCAAAGCTTTTGACTGGGGAGAGGATCGTTTTCCACGCCTTCCTTACAGCCAGGTGATCGGGTATTGCCTTCACGTGCGTGGATTTACCAGACATGGATCTTCCGGTGTAAAAAACCGGGGGACTTTCGCCGGGCTCAGAGAGAAGATTCCATATTTGAAGGAAATTGGTATCACTACCATAGAACTGCAGCCTGCCTATGAATTTATGGAAATGCCCACAGAGGAAGAGCAGACACGGAATAAACATGTCATGACACCGCAGGGTGTGTGGCAGAATGGACATGCAACGGATAGACTGAATTATTGGGGATATAAAAAAGGCTATTATTATGCGCCTAAATCGGCTTATGCTGCATCAGAGGATGCGCCCACTGAGTTCCGGGAGCTGATGAAAACGCTTCATGAAGCCCAAATGGAGCTGGTAATGCAATTCTATTTTCCGGAAGAGATAAATCGCAATGAGATAACTGCGATATTGCATTACTGGGTGCGGGAATACCATGTGGATGGATTTCATCTGATGGGTGAGAATCTTCCGACGCAGCTTCTGGCATCGGATGATTTCCTTGCGGATACTAAATTGTGGTATTATGGCTTCGACACAGGCAGGATCTATGGGAAAATGGAACAGCCTGCCTATCCACATCTGGCAGAATATAATGATTCCTGGTACTATGATATGCGTCGGTTTTTAAAGGGCGATGAAAATATGCTGGGCAGCGTACTTTATCATATGCGGTATATTCCGGAGAAAGCGGGAAGAATCCATTACCTGACAAATTATTCCGGCTTTACACTTGCGGATATGGTCTCATATGACTACAAACATAATGAAGATAACGGGGAAGACAGCAGGGATGGAAATGACTATAATGCCAGCTGGAATTGTGGAGAAGAGGGGCCCAGCCGGAGACAAAGTGTCAGAAGGCTTCGAATAAAGCAGATGAAGAATGCCATGTGTCTGTTGTTGCTGTCGCAGTCTACGCCATTGATTTTTATGGGAGATGAATTTGCCAATTCCCAAAAAGGGAATAATAATCCTTATTGTCAGGATAATACTGTTTCCTGGCTGGATTGGCGGGGAATGAGCAGAAATGCGGAGCTTTTGGAGTTCTGGAAGCTTTTGGTGGC
>CAQUWW010000052.1 GCA_948896875.1 uncultured Acetatifactor sp.
TTCCCGTTGACCGTCACAACCGCATAGATTTCAATCCACACTCCCGCACAGGGAGTGACGTCAGCTTTCTGTCAACATACGACCAGTAGGAAAATTTCAATCCACACTCCCGCACAGGGAGTGACATGTAAAGCATTTCCCTTTCCACGCCGTCCACCTTATTTCAATCCACACTCCCGCACAGGGAGTGACCAGACCAGAAAGCGGGATATTGTTGGCAAACGTGATTTCAATCCACACTCCCGCACAGGGAGTGACGTGGACTGCTGCTGCGGCTCTGATATGTAAAATCGATTTCAATCCACACTCCCGCACAGGGAGTGACTTCCAGATCCGGATCCGTGTCCTTTTTGTTTTCCTTATTTCAATCCACACTCCCGCACAGGGAGTGACAGCAAATATTACATATTTTTTCAAGAATATAGACTTCTATTTATACAATACCAACAAATTGTCCTTCTTATTTCTTGTTCTATCATCAATTTTTTGATACCTTGTCATATTTCCCCAGTGCGAACCTCTCTAGAATTTCATGTTCATTTATGCTCCGCACCACCTTAAATCATCAACATCCCCTCTGCCTCATAAGAAGTCTTACAGCCGAAATGCTCCACCTTCGTCCGATAATTATTTCCAAGGTAATAAAAACGCAGGCTGTCTTCTTTTTCATTGATCAGTGATACCAGTTTATCTTTCAGCAACAGCACTTGAGAAGCATCTAAAATGCATTCAAACACCGAATTCTGAACCCTCTGCCCATAATTCACACATTCCTTTGCAACTTTCCGTAACCGGGCTTTTCCTGATGCCCCCTGAGTAGAAACATCATATGTAATCAATACCAGCATATAAACACCTACTTCCACAAAAACGGCGGATATTCTTCCATATCCCCGCGAATCGTCCGTGCCAGCAGCAATGCCTGTACATAGGGCGCCAGTCCCCATGGAATCTTTTCTTTCAGATAAGGATGGGTTATATTTTCCTTCTTATGATTCTGCCATGCTGTAAAAAATACCTTCCTGCCCTCCTCATTTAAAAGGACTGCGTTATCCTTCTGTCTCTCAAAGTGTATCGCCTGAATAGCCTTCGTATTGATCAATGTTAATATAAATCTATCTGCCAGAACCGGCCGAAATTCTTCCATCAAATCAAGCGCCAGAGAGGTTCTTCCCGGTCTATCTCCATGCATAAATCCAACATATGGATCCAGGCCGACGCTGGACAATGCATTGGCACAGTCTCCTGCAAGCACTGTATATGCAAAGGATAACAGAGCGTTGACATTGTCCAGGGGCGGCCTGCGATTCCTCGTGTTAAATGCGAAATCCTCTTTCTGGTTCAATATCATCTCAGAAAACACAGAAAAATACCGCTCCGCGGCTTTTCCTTCTATACCACGAAGTTCCTCCAGATTTGACGCTTCGTCTATTTGGGGTAGAGTTTTATATAAAACATTGGACACGTCCTTCAGACCTTCCGCATTCACACGATAAGCATGGTCGCGCAAGGTACGTTCTATGCTCCATCTACAGTTAAATATTTTCCCCACTATCATATTCCTTGCATAAACAATGCGTCTGGCATCGTCGTCCGATATTCGATACTGTTCCTTTCTCAGCAGTACATTCCCGTATTCTTTCCCCACGGCCCTGGCCAGGAACTTGCCTCTGGGCGAAAAGAAGCTCATCCCTATTTTCCGCTCCGCGCAGGCGCCCATTAATGCCGGACTTGCTCCCTTATAAGTAAAACAAATGATATTCTCCAGAGTGTGGAGTGGAAATCTGCCCAGTGTTTTCTCGCCGTTCTGTATTACAATATTCTCACCGTCAAGAGTCAGATAACAGTCCTCCGTCATAACATATAAAGTATTCAGTAATTTCCGCACAATACCCTCCTGACTAAAACCTTCACTAATCGCGTGCTTCCAAAATCATATGCCGCCAGCATGTATTTCCTATACAAGTGTGCTATCCATAGCTGCCACGAAGACTTTTCATGTATCAACTACATGTATTTCTCGCCGTCTTCACCGTGGAATCCGGCAATGAGCAGACTGTTCATATGCCGGATATCACGCAAACAGGGCAATCACAGCCGCGCTCACTCCCCGGCTCTGATATTCTGTCGAATATATTCGCGGACATCCATTTTCTTCTGCAGATTTGGAAGGCACAGATTTTCCAGGGAACATGCCTTACATTTTTTAGCCGGTTTGACTTTTGGGGTATAGCCCTTTTGAAATAAGTCATGCATTTCTCTGGCCGTATTCCTGGCTTCATTTCTCAGAGCCTCTGTAAATTCCACCTGGCTTCGCCGTCTGTTCTCCCCATAATACAGATATCCCTCCGGTATCTGTATCTGGAACATTTCCTCCAGGCAGATCGCCTGCGCACAGAGCTGCAGTTCATCCGCATTATTCTCCTTGGGCGCTCCACGCTTATACTCCACAGGGACAGGCTTCCATTTTCCTTCATAGCCGAACAATTCCACGCCCATTTCATCCCTGTAAAATTCCACCACATCGCACTGTCCGCTCAGTCCAAGCTCATGGGAAGCAATCCTCAACCCTCTGACTATCAGAAGATTTCCCCGTTTTTCAAAGGAGCCTTCCTCATGAGCTTTCCTGTGCATCAGTTCACCGGCGGTTGTCCTCTCATTTTCGGACCACTGCTGTTCGATATGAATCATCGCCCACTGTCTTCTGCAGAATGCAAAGTGCTGAATACCGGAAAGCATAAGATACTCTTCTTCCGAATACATTTTCAAATCTCCTCTGTTTCTTCCGGTTCCAGGATTGGTGAAAGGGCTCCCTTACTCTCTGCAGATACAGGTAACACCTTCCGGCAGCTCCTGAGCGATTTCAATCCTGTAATCTGAAAAGCTTCTGGGAACCTCGATCTCTTCCCGCCTTTCTACCTTTACGGAATCAAATAATTTATATGCGGGTGCACATCCAAGTTCACTGTTATGTTTAAAGATAATCAGCTTTCTCACTGCCATTTTTCCCCTTGCGGCAGAGTGATCGTTTTCGAACATATTTAAAATTGCCTGCCACAACAATTCCAGATCTTCCTCTGAAAACCCTGTCACTTTCCTGGCTAAATTGGCAGAAACATAACCTTCCAGGCGATATAGCCCATAGGGAACAATGTACTTTCTCCCCATCTCGGTTCCTTTTCTCTCCGCATCATTTTCAGTCGTTATCGCCACTCTGGTAATTGTGACCTCCTGAGGCAAAACAGGATCAACCGATTTTGCAAAGCCCAACTGTACCGGTCCTCTCACCTGACCGCAATTTAAATTTGCCTTTACAAAGGTGGTCATCACAGCGCCAAAGGTTCTGATATCATAAAAGTTCCGGCACATGAAATCTCTGATTTTTCTGTCCACTTCCGGATCCTCTTTCTTTAATCCCTTGATCTTATCACCATCTGTCTTCAAATACTCCAGGGCCCTTGCGTCGCTGCGGTTCAGGGGGACATTCTCCTTGATATAAATCTGGTATCCCTGCTCCTCTTCTTTTGCCATTTCCACATAATTACGAATCTTTCTTTTCAGGCACACGTCTGTCACAAGTCCGTACCCGCTCTCCGGATCTACCCTTGGCATGTTACCTGCATCCGGGTCACCGTTGGGATTTCCGTTTTCCACATCGAAAAGCACCACAAAATCATATCTGTTTTTAATCGCCTCACTCATCTATTTGTCCTCCTTCTTCTGGTAACGCTTCTGTGTCTGGCAATAATACCCCAGCTGAAAAGATCCCTGCTTTGGCAGGGTCAGACGTCTGGGAAATTCCTCCCCAATCAGTCCCATCAGTTCACCGATCTGACCGTTAAAATAAGGCTTCCGCTTATCCCCGTCCTTCCACTTACGCATATGCTTTTGTGCCAGATTGATCAACACCGGGAACACCTGTGCCGGAGTCGATGCCGCGGCATTGAAATACCGGTCCTTAATGGTTGCATTAATATCCGGATTTGCCTCCTTCTGAATATGCTCCAATACGGCAAACAATCTTCCTAACGTATAAGGAACATTGGTACACTGTTCATTCAATTCCATCTCCAGTACTCCCTCCTTTTCCGAACAATCCTTATTCTTATTTCTCAGATAGTATGCTTTGATAATAGCCGCACGTCCCCGGGTAATCTCCTTCTCGGCCCGAATCCTTATCATCACTCCGTTCAGCAGAGATGCCGGGTAAGGTCTTCCCATAAGAATCGCCTGCAGGGTATCTGCCGCCATCTGAGGAGACGGGGTTTTATCCTTTGCATTTTTGTTGACCGTTTCCGAAAGCAGTTTCCACAGGGGAAGCGTCTGAAAAGTGTCATATGCAGGCCGCACGATTTCCAGTCTCTTGTAATGTTCTCCTATATGCCGCAGCATATTGCCAAAGGAATCCACCAGAAAGAAACGGCCAGTCAGCCTGGCGGCGTTGGGAGCCAGACCCAGGACATAGAAGTGCTTTTCCGTATCCAGCCACTGCTCTTCCACCTTCACCGGCTCTCCTTGACGGACTCTGTCAAAAATCATACTTAACTCCTGGTCCGTAATCCCGCCTTCCTCGCCCGCACCAAACATGGCTGCCATACCCACGTCCTGATAAACAGATTCCCCGCCCTCGGCCCAGTACACCACTGTGGTGTCGCCTATCGTCTTTTTATGCTCTCTGTCATTGAGCAGTTCATTTAACGCTGCCGCATACGCAAAAGCCGCATATTCTCCCACAGGAGCATTTCCGCCCTGTTCTTTCTCATAGGAACAAAATGCCGGGGCATTAAAGGAAACCAGAGAGGTCCCCATAGCCTGTGCTCCGACCACTCCCTTTATCACAGGATGCAGCAACGCCAGAGAGGCCTCCTGTCCGGTCACCATACAGATTCCCCTGCTTCCGCTGCCTGACCGGTCATAATACTCCTGCCATGCCTGCCTGACCGCTTCGTCCTGAAGAATAGACTTCCTGTCAAAATAAAATAAAATGTTGGCGCCGGACAAAAGGTCTTTCTGATTCTCCGCAAAAACCTCCTGCGTCAATGTCTGTTCCGGATCCCAGGTTTCAAAATACCTGCATACTGCCCTGGCGGCGGGAGTCTCCACTTTGTCAAGTATACTTTTATGAAGTTCTTTGCTTGCCTGAAAGCACTGTATGCTTCTCGCCGGCTTCCCCTTCTCGTCCACTCCAAACAGATAGGTAGAGTTATCACACAGAAAGTTGGGCTTGATATCCACTGCCCGTTTTACAGGCATCGGCACATCCAGCGTCCGCGGCAGCGTAACTTCCTTCTTCCCAACGTTCTGAAGTACACGCAATATCAGCAGGTCCTCCACCCCACCGTCCTCATTCAGGTTCAGCCCAAAGGATACTTTCGCCTTCCCCCAACCCAGACGAGGCACCTTTTCCTCTCCCTGGTTCAGCAAATCTTCATATCGCTTCACCAAAGCCTGTAAAATCATTCTATCACCTCACAATCTTCAAGCTGAAGTACACCCTTCTCCAACTTTCCCCGGAAAAACTGTGGCCGTATATTTGTCTTATCACTGTAATCCATATCCCACAGCATATATCCCAGGTCACGAGTCTCATCAATGGACGGTATCTCTCCTCCCGGCCATTCGCGGAACCTGGCAGGGAACTCTCTACACCCCAGATAGGGCTGGTGATAGCACTGCCCCTTGTGGAGCCTGCGCTTAATGATATCCTGAAATTTCCCCGGATTGTCGCTCTCTGCCGCATTCTCCGTGATCTCGAAATGAGCGGAAATCACATAGTGTACATCCTGCAAAACCAGCGCCGAACGCTGTTGGATCTCGTCGGAAGTACTCAGATAAAGGGCTGTCCTTCCTCCTGTCATCGCCGATTTTACATTGCTTGCAGAAATTTTGGCTTTCACCTCGTTCCTTTTTATGTTGGTCATTCTGATGGGGGACAGCACATAAATCCTGTCGATGATCCAACGCATGCCCGGGTGCCAGAAAATTGCTTCCAGAAGTCCTCTGGCTGCGGAGGGTGTCATCACATCGTAACTTACCCTTTCCACCTTCATTTCCGCACGGGAGAAGCAGGCATAGTCCCCCCATACCTCTACTTTTACTGACACAAGCATCACCTCCTCTCTTTTTTCATTTTCATAAATAGTAATGTTACTTATTTGCTTGTGTTTATATAATATACCTCTTCTTTTACAATGTCAAGAGCTTATTAAATATAATTTTTTGTTTTTCCTCTTGAAAAAAATCTTTTAATCACATAGACTGTCTATGTCACTTCTAAGTGTGGATTGAAATATAAACAGTAAGGTGAGCGTTTAAGTGGCGGCAGCTCACATCTGCCGCCATTCCAAAACGCCTCTTCCTGCTTCTCAATCTCTTCTTATATAAATAGTCCCAGTCCTGTTTCAATATCCATCTGCAGTCCCGTATCATTACAGTACCTTGTCATATCCCGAAGCACAAAGCCGGCCTCCCCTGCTCTCTCCAGACATCCTGCCTCCTCCAAAGCCTTTAAATGGTCCGGATACACATTGACGGCATATTGCCCCAGCTTCCGAAAGATATCTCTCCCCGCCCTTCCTGCCAGCAAAATTTCAGCCAGTTCTTCTCCTTCTCCCAGTGGAATATAGATTGCCGTTGTGTTCTCGTCTATCAGATGAAACCGCTCAGCAATTGTGGCAAAAGAAAAGCAGTTCCCTCCTGTTCCCTCCTCCATAACCTTCATAATTTCTTTCTGGTCGAGATTCTCCTGCCCCAGCAGTTCTCTGTAAAATTGAAAATAACAGGCAATCGCCTCCGGAGCTGCCATATCTTCATATCTTTTCTGCACCCATCGAAAGGCCGATATGCTCTGCTCCTGAAAACGGGATTTACTTCCTTCCAGCCGAAAGACAGATACTATGCTGTCCTCCTTCTTCCGTTTCCCTTCCCGATTGCATCTCCCCGCCGCCTGGATTACCGAATCCAGCCCTGCCTCCTGACGAAATACTTCCGGGAAATCCAGATCCACGCCGGCCTCCACCAGAGAAGTGGCAATGACTCTGCAGGGCAGACCCTGAGACAGTCTCTGACGGATTTCGGCAATTTTTTTCTTTCGGTCAGCAGGATACAGCAAAGTAGTCAGACAGTATGCCCCTTCCTGCTCTATTTTTTCATAAATCTGCTGAGCAGTTTTTCGTTTGTTTACAATACAGAGATACTGTTCCTTTCCTGTCAGCCTTTCTATCATATCCTCCATGCTTAAAGTACCTATATTCTGTATACAGGTACGCCTGAACTGTTCCTGTAAATCTCCGATTGTACTGCAGATCTCCTGCATCGGTATACCCGGCAAAAACTCTGCAAATTTCTCCTCCAGAGCAGGCTGCGTAGCGGTACATAATACTGCTGTGGAACCATAATGAGCCACCAGCTCGGCCACAGCCGCCACACAGGAATCCAGATAATTCACCGGAATTGTCTGTGCTTCGTCAAAAATTATCACACTGTTGGCAATATTGTGCAGCTTTCTGCACTTTGAACTTTTATTGGAATATAAAGATTCAAAAAACTGAACCGCCGTGGTTACAATCACAGGCTTGTCCCAGTTTTCCGTAGCCAGAACCTTTCGATAGGCCGCCGCTGTCTGTTCCTGGTTCTCCGTCATCTCATACAATACTCCGGAATGATGCTCCAGGACATTTTCTTCGCCCAAAATATCGTTGAATACGGCCGCCGTCTGATCAATAATAGACATGTACGGAATTACATATATAATACGCTTCATTTTATGCTTATCCGCGTGTTTGAGTGCAAATCCAAGAGACGCCGTGGTCTTCCCGCCCCCTGTGGGAACGGTCAGCGTATATAAACCTCTTTCCGCCTCCCCTTTCTTCATACATTCCCGCAGAATTTTTGTCCTGTTTCCATAGAGCTGTCTCTGCTTCTCATCATCGAATACGGTTCTTTCCATCCACGGCGTGACATAGCTCTGAAACTTCTCCAGAAGTTTCGGTATCGGCTCATAGCCTCCTCTTTCCACCAGGCCGCCCTTCATAAATTTCTCTGTGTTCAGATAATCCGCATCCACCAGGCAGGAATAGAGCATTCGAATAAAAAAGGATGTCGTATATACACGATGCTTCCCTGACTTACAAAAATCAGGGACAGCGGCCCCAGGCGGAACCACTTCCCTTTTCCATACCCCATACTCCGGCAAATCATTTTTCAGTCTTCCGAAGAAGGTTCCATCCTGAGCCTGTGATGTCCTGACCAGGCCGCCGTCCATCAGGCCGGAATGATGCCCTGCCACAGCCATTGCCATTGGAGTATACTCAAAAGACATACTTCTAAGCTCCCGGGCTCCTGCAGTAGCATGATCTACTTTTCTGGTATGTTCCGGATCCCGTATCCTTTTTTGAAACTCAACGGAATACTTTCCTATGTCATGCATCAGCCCGCAGAGATAACCTGCTTCTCCACATCCAAACTCTGCGGCAAATTGCTTTGCTCTCTCTGCGGTACCCTGTAAGTGATCTTTTACGGTCTGTATTTCACCGGCCTCATTGATGTGCGCAATATATACTTCCATCCCTTTTCCCCTTTTATATTGTGTACTTTCCAACCTCTTTATCTTACTGCCAAATAGCTTTTTGTATGTCTTTTCTGGTCTGTCCCAGTTCCCGACCATAGCTTATTCCATGCCCTGCTGCCTGAATCATTTGAATAGCAATGACAGCACCTTAGGCCGTACCCCTGTTCCATAATCCGTTCTTCTCCCTGGGTCAGATTAAAGGTATCGCTGTGGAAAGGCAGCGTCTTCTTCTCTGCCGATGCTTTCTCAAGCTTATCAAATTTGTAATTAGTACCTATACATCTAATTATCAGCACAAACTTTGACCATACCAACATTGTACCACACATTCTCCTTCTTTCATACTTCTATATTCTGTTTCTCAACATATCGTCATTGCCCATTTCTCATATTATCTCGTTTTCTTATCCTAAGTCGATCTAACTCGTTTCCTGCCACATCAACTCTATAATTTTTCATATCCCACATCTCATCGGATTGTTCCATCTCAGAATAAATTTTCAGCAGCTTCCACCCGACATGAATACAATCCTATCTTGGATTGACAAATCACGGCAATCGTCTATATAATGGAAATATATGGTTAATCGCATATTAACCTCAATATTACGTTTGCATTACGGAGGTACAACACCATGAAAAGTATTCGAACCAAAATCACACTGTGTCTCATCCTGACTGTTCTGACAGCGTTAATTGCTGCCGGACTGTCCGGCATTATCCCAAACTACAAAAGTACCATCTCCACTGTGGAGTATATGATGAGTGAAACTGCAATCCTTGCTGCAGAGCGGGTGGAACAGGAACTGTCCGCCTACAAAAATGTGGCAATGGACACCGGCTGCATTCCACAGCTGTCCGATCCTGCCCTGTCAGCAGACGAGAAAAAGGCTATCATTGACGAACGCTGTACAATGCATGGATTCCAGCGAGGGAACATCATCGGTTCGGACGGCATCAGCATTTTTGACGGAAAAGATTACACTGACAGAGAGTATGTACAGCAGGCCATGCAGGGCAATGTCTACGTATCGGAGCCTCTGATCAGTAAAATCACCGGTGAACTGTCCATTATGGTTGCGGCTCCTCTCTATGCCGACGGCATTCACGGCTCCGCTATTGTGGGCGTCGTATACTTCGTCCCCCCGGAAACCTTCCTGAATGATATCGTATCTTCCATTCAGATCGGAGATAACAGCAGGGCTTATATGATTAATAAGTCAGGTGATACCATTGCCGATGTCACCCTGGATACTATCACTGTTCAAAATATTGAGACGGAAGCCCAGAACGATTCTTCCCTGAAAGATCTGGCGGCGATTCATTCGGCTATGCGCCGTGGAGAAAACGGGTTCGGCAGCTATGCAGACCCTGAAGGTAACATGTTTATTGCCTATGCGCCCGTAAAAGACACCGACAGCTGGAGCATTGCCGTTACCGCACCACAGTTAAACTATCTGTCCACTACTTATAATGCCATGGCTATCAACATCATTGTAATGGCCATCGCCGTGCTGATTTCCGTTTTCGTCGCTTTGATTCTGGCCGGCAATATCAGCAAACCAATGAAAGCCTGCGCAAAACGGATGCAGCTTCTGGTGCAGGGGGATCTGGAAACTCCCATACCTAAAATTACAAGTAAGGACGAAACAGGTATGCTGGCGGCCTCTACCTCCGCATTGGTGGAAGGTCTAAGCACCATTATCACCGATATCGGATATCTGCTGAATGAGCTTGCAAACCAGAATCTGGATGTCCGTACACAGCACGAAGATGCATATGTGGGCAGCTTCCGGAACATTCTGCTCTCCATGCGGCATCTGAAGATTCAGCTCAGCGATATCATGCGGCAGGTCAACCATTCCGCCGACCAGGTATCCGCAGCCAGCAATCAGCTGTCCGCCGGCGCCCAGACTCTCAGCCAGGGCAGCGTAGAGCAGGCAAGTTCCGTGCAGGAACTCGCCGCACGAATCAATGAGATTTCCAATCAGGCAAAGGATACGGCCCGGGGTGCTGTGGAGGTCCGCAGCCAGACCCATCATGCAGGTGAAGAAGTGTCGATGTGCAATCAGCAGATGCAGACTCTTATGGAGGCCATGACTAAAATACAGACCAGTTCCGATGAAATCGGCAAAATCCTGAAAACCATAGAAGACATTGCCTTCCAGACCAATATCCTGGCTCTGAATGCCGCGGTGGAGGCCGCAAGAGCAGGGGAGGCAGGCAAGGGATTTGCAGTGGTTGCCGAGGAAGTCCGCACGCTTGCCGGCAAATCGGCAGAGGCATCCAAAAACACCTCCGCACTCATCGAGCATTCCACAAATGCGGTACATACAGGTACGGAGGTTGCAAACCATACGGCTGACATTCTGCTGGAGGTTGTGGACAGTATCCAGTCCGTGGTAAATTCCATCGACACCATCGCGGCGGTATCCAATGAGCAGTCCGATGCCGTATGGCAGGTTTCCGAGGGAATCAACCAGATTTCTATCGTAGTACAGAATAACAGTGCAACCGCAGAGCAAAGCGCGGCCGCCAGCGAACAGCTCTCCGCGGAGGCGGAAGGGTTAAAGCAGCTGGTGAATCAGTTCACACTGGCCAGCGACTGATCTGAAAAGGGGCTGCCGCACGAATGCGACAGCCCCTTTCCTGTATCCTGACATTCCTTATCCTTTTACTTCAGCATATCTTTCCTAAACTCCCATGCACCAAGCCACTCCACTATATATGAAAGTCGGGAGTTTAGAAGATGACATAGGGACTTTTACAATAAATTCGAACATTACCAACTACATCTTGCCTGCAGCTCCTCCCAGCGCCTGTCTACCTCCTGCTGGAACTGTACGATCAGCTCTTCATTTCCAGGCTTGAACAAGTGCCGGAAACGGCGCTGAGGGCGCAGAAAATCTTCGATAGGCAGCTTCGTTTTAGGCACGTAGCTGAGAATCCACTTTCCGTCCACCACCTCATACAGCGGCCAGTAACAGGTCTCAACAGCTTTTTTACATATTTCCATGAGATCTGATGTCTCATATCCCCATCCTCTGGGGCAGGGCGAAAGAACATTCAGGAAAGCAGCTCCCGGTGTATAAATTGCCTTCTCCGCCTTCGTGTGCAGGTCCTTGAAATTATTGGTAAATGTGGTCTGTCCCACATAGGGGATATGGTGCTCCGCCATAATGGCCGCCAGATCCTTGCGCACCTGCACCTTGCCGTTGGACACTTTCCCCGCCGGTGTGGTGGTGGTATCCGCGAACTGCGGCGTTGCGGAAGAGCGCTGGGTTCCGGTATTCATATAGGCGCCGTTGTCATAGCATACATATACCATGTCATGTCCCCGCTCCATGGCACCGGAGAGGGACTGGAAACCGATATCATAGGTTCCGCCGTCACCGCCGAAGGTAATGAATTTATACTCCTCTTTTATCTTCCCTCTCTTTTTCAGCACCCGATATGCGGTCTCCACACCGGAAAGTGTGGCCCCCGCATTTTCAAAGGCATTGTGGATATAGCTGTCCTCGTATGCCGAATAAGGATACATAAAGGAGGAGACCTCCAGGCATCCGGTGGCATTGCCCACTACGGCCCGGTCTCCCTCATGCAGCGCCCGCAGCACCGCCCGCACCGCCACCGTTCCGCCACAACCCGCACACATCCTGTGTCCCGGCGCCAGCCTCTCCGGTTTGTTCATCACTTCTTTCAAATTATATGCAGCTTCCATATTCTGCTCCTTCATATCTATCTGCGTTCTTTCCATACACTTTTCATGTGCTTTCCATCCATTGTAAAGCTCACATTCCACTGTGACTACTATGAAAGTCCTGTAATTTACCTGCGAAAACCGCGCAGTCAAAATGAGCTCTCTTACTCAATTCTTGTTTATAGAATGTTTTCTTGCATTCTATGGTATGCAAGACAGCCGTGCACCAAACCCACATACCCAAAGTCGTTCTTCCGACTTGCGGGTTTGTGTACATCCTCACAGTTGCCCCAGGCAATTTCCTTTCTTTACCTGCTGCGCAGCCCTATGTATTCATACATGTCCGTAATCCTGTGCTCTACCGCAATTTTCTCCAGCTTCTCATATACCTGACAGAAATCCTCCACCGTGATATCCCTGCCGCCCAGGCCGTACAGGTAGTTCACAGCTTCCGCCCGGCACTTCGCCTGATACAGCGCCGCCCTTACCTCCGCACCCAGAGGACCTCCCGTGGCGGAGAACATCTCCGAGCGGTCCAGTATGGCAACCGCCTTCACATGGGCCAGCGCCGCCCCAATCTCTTCCTCCGGAAAAGGACGGAACACCCTGATTTTCAGCAACCCCACTTTTTTCCCGGTGGTGTTCCTGATCTGGTCAATGGCCGCCTTGCAGGTCCCTGCAGCGGAGCCGATAATCACCACCGCATACTCCGCATCCTCCAGGCGGTACTCTTCAAAGAACCCATATTTCCGTCCTGTCATGGCTTCGAACCGCCGGGCCACTTCCAGAATCACCCTGCGGGCATTGATCATGGCCTGCCGCTGTCCCCGCTTTGTCTCCATGTAATAGTTGGACACGGCGTAAGGTCCCACCGCCAGCCTCTCCTGGGGATTTAAGAGGTAATGCTCCGGCTCTCTCTCACCCACGAAATTCCGGACCAGATCATCTTCCACCAGCAGAATGTTCTCCACTCCGTGGCTTGTGATAAAGCCATCCTGGCAGATCATCACCGGAAGCATCACATCTTTGTTCTCCGCAATAGGATATGCCTGTAAAAAGTTATCATAAGCCTCCTGGTTGGACTCCGCATAAATCTGTATCCACCCGCTGTCTCTGGCTCCCATACTGTCGGAATGGTCCGCATTGATATTGATCGGGCCGGACAGGGCACGATTCACCAGGGCAAGCACCACAGGCAGTCTGTTGGAGGCCGCTACATACAGCTCTTCCCACATCAGAGCCAGACCGCAGGAGGAAGTGGCCGTGAGGGCTCTGGCCCCGGCCGCCGAAGCACCCACAGTGGCGCTCATAGAACTGTGCTCGCTTTCCACCGGGATAAATTCCGTGTCAATCTCTCCGTTTGCAATATAGTTCGCCACATACTGGGGAATCTCTGTGGAGGGCGTGATGGGAAAGGCCGGCATCACATCCGGATTGATCTGTTTGATGGCATAGGCCACTGCCTCATTGCCGGATAAACGTTCTCTCACAGCCATTTATTTTCCCTCCTTCATGGTAATCGCACCAAAAGGGCATACCTTTGCGCAGATGCCACAGCCTTTGCAATGGTCGTAATCAAATTCCACCCGCTGTTTGTCCTTTACAGGAATGGAGGAATCCGGACAGACCGGGGTGCAGAGAAGACACTGCTTACACTTTTCTTGATTCCATACCGGAGTAGAAGTCCGCCATTCCCCTGTGTGGAATTCTCTGGAAGTGGCCGCCTCATAAATCTGATTGCCCTCTGTGATATCCTGCCAGGGACTGTTCTCATTAATCCTTTCGCTGATCATCGCTTCAACCTGCCTTTCTCTCCTTCTGCAGCTGCACAGTCGCCTCATGGGAAGAATACCTGCTCTTTGCAATTTCCCCGAAGGTCAGCTTCAAAGCTTTCATATTCCCTTCAATGACCTCGGGCTTCTTGGCAAATTTATGCCGGAAGGAGGCCTCCATCTCCCGAAGGAATTCTTCCTGTTCCATGACGCCGGACACTGCCACCACTGCTGCCAGCATGGGAGAATTTGGATAATTCTTCCCCAGCGCCTGCAGGGAAATGGCTTTGGCGTTCAGGGTGTAGACCGCCCCTTTATAGCCATGCAGGAGA
Organism: uncultured Acetatifactor sp.; assembly: GCA_948896875.1. GTDB lineage: Bacteria > Bacillota > Clostridia > Lachnospirales > Lachnospiraceae > Acetatifactor. The sequence continues at coordinate 14,374 of CAQUWW010000052.1, forward strand.
GGAAGCAGCTCTTCCTTCCGCTTTTCCGTATTGATAATCACGGCGCCGCTTTCCTTCAATCCATGGGTCACGTCTGTGCTCTCCAGCAGCCCGTCGTCCACTACCACCACATAATCCGGATCATAAATATTGGAATGTACTGTAACAGGCTCGGTGCTGACACGATTGTAAGCCGTAATCGGCGCTCCCATCCGCTCCGGGCCGTATTCTGGAAAGCCCTGCACATATTTTCCCGCCTTGAATGCCACATCTGCCAACAAAAGGGCAGCAGTCTTCGCTCCCTGTCCGCCTCTGCCATGCCATCTGATTTCCATTGTGTTTTTCATATCTGCTCCTATCTGCGTGTTCTGACACGCGCTTCTCTTGTCTGACGTTTCGATTTCCCATTCCATTTTGCTTTTTACAGGGACGTCTTCCCTTACCCGCTTCGAGGCCCGTACGCCGCTTCACGGGTAAACTTCCCGTTCCCGCTGCCAGGCCCGCATGCCGCCGGGACGGCAAACTTCCATATGCGGGCCTGTGCATAGAAAAAGACCTCTACCGCAAACGGTAGAAGCCTCCATTTTCTGCTTAATCCCATCTACGACATACCAACATATGCGTCCTCTATTACGGAAGGAACCCGTCAGCATCTACTTGCATACCTGCTTTGGTGCTGCAACTCAGGAGGGATTTTCCATAGATTCTACTCGTACCGCTTCTCAGCTTTACGCGGCTCTCTGTAAGCTTTCAAAAATATGTACTCGCTCCGTCATCGTCTTTATTAATTTTTTTCTATTCTAATCACAATTTCCGCTTTTGTCAACAATTTTTTTCAGTTTTGTAGAAATTTATGCCTTCCATGCCATCCAGAATCGCCTGTTTCATTTTCTCATGCAAATAGGCTTCGTTCAGCTTACCCTTACTGTATTTGAGATAGGATTCCCGGGTATATTTAACCAGCATTGCCGTAAAAAAGCGCTCCCAGCTGAAATACTTCTTACTTTCAATAAAATCCTCCGGGTGGTTCAGGATGTCCTGTACCGCTTTTCCGTCAATCATTCCCGATTTCAGTACCAACCATTCAAAAGACTCCGGCAGATAGCATTTTACTTCCGGCCTATATCGCATTAGCTGATATAATTCGTTCATCTCAGACCCAATTGCCGCACCGTCTGCAATTACCAGTATCGGTTCGTTACCCAATTTTCTCACAGCAGTTTTCAGGTTAGACTTTCCCCCTGCGCCGAGACAGGCGATCTGATTTTCTTCACAGATTACACTGAAAAACTCATAACCTGAATTAGCGTCTTCCACCACAACAGTCGCTGGCGTTTGCTCCTTATAAAACAGTTCTGCACTATAGATATGATACAATTCATTATAGGTTCGCTTCAGGTCATGATACTTGCCAGAAGTATGGATACCATAAATTTCGTCCACCGAATAGGGCAGATTGGGCAAATCCTCTCTCGTAATTATCACAAAATAATTATCCGAAGCCTTCACTGCCTCGGCAAACTCCTGAGACTTCACGAATTTATTTTCCTCATCCAGAAAGATGATCTGTTCATGAATATTGGGCAATACAATATTCCAGTCATTTCCGCTGAGTGTCCTGCACGGCCGCCGGCAGTGCACCTCGACACCTGAGCTTTCTCCAAGAGCCGCCGCCTGTTCTATAAGGCTGATCAGCTTCGTCTTCCCTGTGGCACTGTCTCCACGGATAATGGTGATATTCCGCCGGATATCCAGTTCATAATGGAGCTTATTATTTTGTACGACAATATGATATTTCCCCTTCATACATCAACGCTCCTTTATTTTCAATGCTTCTTCCAGATATTCCCCATAGCTGTGAACAGTCACCCCCGTATTGAGCATGATGGCCTCAAACTCCGGCACTTCACTGAAATCCATCACATGATGCAAATTTATAGTCAAATCCCTCCTCTCACCAATCTTTACAATCCACTTCACACAATTATCCCCGCAGGCAGACGCGTTAAAAATCCTGCCGCTCTCGTCAAATGCCATCAAAATCAAGGTTTTGACTCCACCGGAAATCTCTTTTACAGGAATTGGTCCAAGTACTGGGCTTTCAATCAGATGTGGGCCGATGACATCTGATTTATCAATGTCTTTGATCATCGCAACAGTCAGCGGATCGGTAATCCACTGGTCTTCATATTGATTGTCAAAATAGGTGGGGGGATGATAAACCGCATTTTCCACTTCTCCAAACAGTATTTTCAGCATCGCAAACACCATCTCCATTTTCATTTCATGATTATAACTATAGCATACACGCTATGCAAAAGCAATCGTCACCTGGTTTTCAAAAACAATCGTTATCTGATACTATGAAGGAGGGACTCGTTGCCATCTGTCGCAAATTCACTACCACATACGGCAGCGCTATGGATTTTATAAAATTTTGATGATACAATCAGAGGCAGATAAGGAGGAGGTGGCATTTTGAAAGTTGGGATAAATATTGACCGTTCTGCAGCGGAGATAGAAGTTCTGATTACCACGCCTGAGCAAAGCAGAACCGTCGAGGCCCTTTATGAACATATAGTCTCGTTCGATAGAAAGAGCCTCGAAAACATAACGGTATATAAAGATGATATAGCTAAAATTGTGAATGTGGCTGATATTTTCCGAATCTATACAGGAAATCAAAAAGTCTATATTCAAACCTGTCAGGGCGAGTATATCATACGACACAGATTATATGAATTGGAAGAGGCACTGGATAAGAAACAATATCTTCGTATCTCCAATTCGGAAATCGTGAATATCAAAAAAATTCGGGATATCGATTTGAGCATAGTAGGAAGAATCTGTATTCGCTTTTTGGATAATTCGCAGACCTATGTCTCAAGAAGATATATCCCGAGAATCAAAAAATCTTTAGGAATATGAGGTGATATTTTGAAAAAGAAGGCATTGAAGTTTGGAACGGCAGGTTTCCTGTTTGGGTGTTTTGCATATTTGCTGTTTTCGCTGATAGTTTCATTGCGTATTAACACAGGAGATTTCTATTTCGCCCTTCCTGCTTTAGCGAACGATTATGAAAACGAATTAGTTGCAGTCATGATTCAGATTGCAACCTTTACCTGGTTTGGAACATTCTGCGGTATAGCTTATCTGTTTAACGAAAATGTAGCGATTGAACCGGCAAAACAAAGCGCAGGTTATCTGGTTTCACTGACTGTTGGAATGTTGCCATTGGCATGGACCGGCCAATGGTTCAAGCATATTTTTACAGGTCTATTCAGCTATCTCATTCTTGTTGCTGCTGTTTCGCTGCTTTTCTTCGTGATTGGATTCGTAAAATTGAAATCCGATGTCAGAGAAATCAAGCAGGCTATTGGAATTGGCGAGGAGGATACGAATGAAAAGAGTTAATCTGTCATCAAAACAAATCATCATCTGGATATGTGTGAACTATGGAATATTTATACTGGCATTTTTCACTTTGGGATTTGTAAGTCACATAAAAAGTGTGGTCATCCTTAACTTTGTCCTGGATGTGCTACTTTGTGTCGTTTCGCTTGTCCTGAACATACGGCTTTTCTCTGCAAAATATAAAATATCGGTTGTCGGAAAAATCGGTTTACTGTTTGCAACATTATGTTTTTCAGCATTCACTTATTTTGCTTTCTTAATGCCGGAAAGCGGGTTCCCTCCTGTCCTGTTCAGCTAAAATATTACTGTTCAAGGCATATTCCAGAAATTTCTGCGTCTTCGACCAGTACTGAATGCCCCAGTTTTCAAAGTTCCACTCTTCCATATACTGGTTGCACTCATAGTCGATATAGTAAAGCTCTCCGTTCTGCACTACAAAATTTGTGGGAAAATAGTCTATGTTGGTATTGGCGGCGTACAGCAGCCTGCACATGGCCCGCAGCTGGTCCATATAAGCAGGCTGCATCTGGTCCCGCAGAATGATCTCGTAAATGGTATCGCCCCGAATGTATTCCTTCAGAATGCGTTCC
>CAQUWW010000053.1:0-10628 GCA_948896875.1 uncultured Acetatifactor sp.
GAAAGTTGTATTATTCCGCTGAATCTTCAGATTACCGGAGAGGATGACGGCGCCACAAGACATTATAAGAAAATGGCCGCAAAGCAGTTGGATTGGTGTCAGCACAATCGAGATGCCATTATAAAAAAAGCAAATAAACTGTATTTGATGGTGCAATCTGATAAAGTAAGCGGTCTTTTGAAACGGCGCTGTTGTAATTTTAAGGTACTGGAAAATGTTCTGCAGAGATGGAAAAATACTAATAGTTTAATATAAATATTTTGCTCTTCTGTCAATAATTTTTACATAATCTGAATACACCTCAGGATTATCTTCACAACCTCATTCAGTGTTTCTGCCAGACAATACCCTTGCGATTCTCATAGTAAAATTGGATGGAATATGATAGAATAATGGAAAGGAAGGAATCAGACAGAATGAAAAGTTTATTAAAAGAGGAAACCTACAATTTTATCAGTTCTGAGGATAAGGAATTTATAGCAGCCTTTGACGCTGAAATGAACCGGCTTGGATATACCTGCAACAAAACAATCGGCGACGGATATTGCTGGGGACGGAAAATGATTGTCTATACGAAAACAGGAGTAAAAAGCAGAAAATCATATGCCCGCATTTATTTACGGGAAAATGATATTATTCTCCGCATGTATTTTAGCAATGTGGACAAGCAGCGGCAGGCAATTGAACAGGCTCCCGATTACATACAGCAGGCCTTTACGGGAGACCCTGGAGTCTGTAAGCATTGTCAAAACAAGAAGGCGGATGGTTCATGCAGTCACAGAAAAAGCTATACTATATATGGCAAGGAGTACGAATTATGTGACGGCTTTGCTTTTTGGTTCTTTTCTCCGGATGTTACAAGGATACCAGAATATATCAAACTGTTTCTTGCCTTTTACCCTGAAAAGAAGAAAAAGTGACGGGAGTTGAGCCGCATGGGATGGACAGGATGGTTAAAGGCATTTATTCCACAGCACATATCCAATACACAGCTTTTGAAAGTTTTGGATATTTGCGCCCATTTTAAAATAACAGAGAAGAAAGTCAGAGCCAATCACAGGGAAAATGCGGAAGTTTTTGCGAAGGCTTTTTCTTCCGGCAGGGGTTTTTATACGCGGGGAAAATATATCGAAAATCAGCCCCAGTGGAAGCAGGTAAAATTCGGAAGATATACTATGGACTATTCCGGATGCGAGATTATTGCTGCCTGTAATGCAATTCTGTCCCTTGGGGAGAGGATGACAGAACAGGAAATTATGGATTTCATCAGTATTTATGAGAAAAAGGGAGCTGTTTTATTCGGAGGCTGGGGTGTGGCTCCCGGAGCCATCTTCCATTTTTTTGAAGAAAGAGGTTATGAACCCGCAATGACCTGCAGTACGGATCCCGGGGAGATCAATAGAATGGGAGAGGCCTATCACACTGTCATCATCACCGTATACAATGACGGGAAGGATATCACAAAACAGATTCACACCATGAATGTGTCGAAAGATGGTAGAAACCGTTTTGTTCTTCACAACAGCTACCGGAGGGACAGGGATGGCAGCTATACCATGGGGATACCGTATACCTCTTTATATGAAGCTATCAAAGGCCTGCATGGCGGGTCAGCCGTGCCAATATGCATTATAGGAATCAATCCCGGAAGCGAAAGCTTGCTTGCTTCTCCGGGGTAGGTATGGTAAACTTTTTATCATAGATGGTTTTCACAGGAGCCAGAAGGGGGGATGCCGGAGATGAACAAACGCTTTAACGTTACAGGTTTGTGTATACCACAAAAGCATTATATGGTCAATTTGAGAGGGCGGTTAGTGCAGGTAAAAGAGATGGTGGATGAGGGCGCATATTTCTGGTGGAAGCAGTTGTTTAGTAGTTTCTTACGGAGAGGGAGAAGAGAAGAATGAAACATGAGAGAAGCAGTTTTACCAACAGGATCGGGTTTGTGCTGGCAGCGGCCGGCTCGGCTGTGGGACTGGGAAATATCTGGAGATTTCCCTATCTGGCGGCAAAATACGGCGGCGGTATTTTCCTGCTGGTGTATCTGATTTTGGCAGTCACTTTTGGATTTACGCTGATGATCACGGAGATTGCAGTTGGAAGAAAGACAGGGCAAAGCTGTATCGGCGCATATAAGACTTTGAGCAGGAAGTTCAGCTTTCTGGGATGGATTGCCGCTTTGGTGCCGGTCATTATCGCGCCGTATTATTGTGTCATCGGCGGATGGGTAATCAAGTATTTCTTTGAATTTTTGAGAGGACAAGCCGCAAGGACTGCGGAGGATACCTTTTTTACCAATTTTATCAGCGTGGCAGAGGGCGGAATTCTGGGAAATCCGCTTCTCTGGTTTGCGGTTTTTGTGCTGCTAACGGCTGCCGTGGTGATTTTCGGTGTGGATAAGGGGATTGAGAAGGCCAGCCGGATTATGATGCCCTTGCTGGTGGTGTTGTCCGTTGTGGTAGCGGTCTATTCGCTGACGCTTCCCGGGGCGCTTGAAGGCTTAAAATACTATCTGCTGCCGGACTTTAAGGATTTCTCTACCACCACGGTTCTGGCGGCTATGGGACAGCTTTTTTATTCCATGTCCCTGGCCATGGGGATTATGATTACCTATGGCTCTTATATGAAGAAGGAAGAGAATCTGGAGAAATCCGTGGGACAGATTGAGATTTTTGATACGGCGATTGCCTTTATTGCCGGACTGATGATCATTCCCGCGGTATTTGCCTTTTCCGGAGGTGCGGATATCAATGCGGGCCCGGGCCTTATGTTTGTGACGCTGCCGAAGGTCTTCGGAGCCATGACCGGCGGTAAATTGATTGGTATGGTGTTTTTCCTGCTGGTGCTGTTCGCGGCGCTCACTTCCGCAATTTCTCTGATGGAGACGGTGGTATCCATGTTTATGGACAGGCTTCACTGGAATCGGAATGTTTCCGTGTTTGTGGTTACGGTGGGTATTCTGGCTCTGGGTACGCTGTCCTGTCTGGGATATGGGCCGCTTTCGGCTGTGACGGTGCTGGGCATGGCTTTCCTGGATTTCTTTGATTTTATATCCAACTCCATCCTCATGCCCATTGTGGCTTTTCTCACCTGCATCCTGATAGGACATGTGGTGAGAACGAAAGTGGTATCTGATGAGGTGGAGGTTTCCGGAAGCTTTAAGAGAAAGAAGCTGTTTGTGGTTATGATCCGCTGGGTTGCGCCTGTGTGCCTGGTGGTGATTCTGGTGGGCGAGATTCTGAAAGTGCTGGGTGTGATTTCTATCTAAGCTGTGATTTATCTATATGCTCTGCCGGATTATGATTGGGTGACTACAAGGATGCGAGTATATACTTAGCAATCCAATGGGCCACGCCGTCCGCATCATTTGACAATGTAATATCATCCGCCACAGCTTTTACATCCATAACGGCATTGGAGACAGCTACCCCCTTGCCGCAGATTCGGAGCATTTCCATATCGTTTCTGTCATCGCCAAAGGCGACAATCTCATTGAGCGAGATGTGCAGCTGCTTTGCCAGTTCTGTAATTGCCTGTATTTTACCTGAATTTTCAGGCAGGAAAGCATACCAGTTTTCGCCACGGTAACATTGCAGACGACAATGATTTTTGTCTGCAATTTCCGTGGCTGTTTTACTGTCAAAAAGCTCTGCCACAATTTTATTGACAGGACAGTCCAGAGGCTTTTCATAATCATGAAAAATAGCTTTGTGCAGTTTCTCGGATTCAGATATATGGCGGCTGTTCCAGTAAACCAGCCGCCCAGTTGCCACGGTTATCTCCGTATCCGGATTCTGGCTTTTCAAATCCTGTATGATACGGTTCGCATCATCCTGATCCATGCTGCAGCTGTAAATCTGCTTCCCCTGCCGGTGAATCAGGGTTCCGTCTGTTGTGATCTCATAGTCCGGCCTGATTTCGTCTATATAACGTTCCGCTCCTATCCAATACCGGGCGGTAGCAATCACGATGAGAATTCCCTGGCTCTGACATTTTTTCAGGATCTGTTTTGTGTACTCCGAGATGCTGCCGTCAGAATGGAGCAGGGTATGATCCAGGTCTGTTAAGATCATTTTGATGTTCATGGTCCGCCTCTTCGTCAGTCTGCCCATTCAATGGCAATGCCCGTGGTATTAGGGCCTACATGAGAGGAGACGATCAGATTCAACTTTGCCTCACAGTCACTTTTCACCAGAGACTTACATTTTTCAAACATGGCCTCATTGCCCACATAGATGACACCCAGCCTTGCAGTTTCCCTGGATTCGGAGATTTGTTTTATATTCCGAAGGGTGGGATTGATTCCACGATTCTTCTTGTAAGGCTCAATATGCCCTTCCTTTATGGTCAGAGTCAATTTGATATCCAGAATATCTCCGATTTTACCCACAGCAGCAGAGACACGCCCGCCCTGCACCAGATATTTGAAATCATCCACAACGAAATACACATCGATGAGATGGAGGCGTCTTCTGACCTCTGCGGCGGTTTCTGACAGAGTTTTCCCCGCTTTTTTCAGTTCGAGAGCGTCAAGACACAGAAAACCGCTTCCCAGAGTGGCACTCAGAGAATCAATGACCTCAATCCTTCGATCCGGATACAGCTCTCTCAGAGAATCCGCAACCATACAGATCGTGTTGTAAGAGCCGCTTAGACCGGAGGATACGGCGATGCACAAAATATCCTTTTCTGCCTGAAGGACCTCTTCAAAACGACTGCGGACAAGAGCGGGATTGACGCCGGCGGTGTAGGCTCGCTGCATGCTGAGCTGTTCGAAGAATGCTTCCCGGGACAGAACCTGCTCATCCCCATAGATCATATTTTCATCAAAATAGTAGTATTGCGGAAGTATGGTTATTTCATTTTGGCATGTATCCGGCAGGTCTACGTCTCCGTCTGTAAAAATTGCAAATTCATTCATGGTTTCATCCTTTCCCATTTTGCTTCAATGGAAGTTCTATTCAATACTCTCTTATTATAAATGATTCCGGCGGCTATGACAAGAGGGGATAAAGGAAGCATTTCCATGAAAAGCAGTGCGAAAAGTCAGGGAGCGCAAAGATCAATGATTTTGGTCGCAATCCTTTGGGCCAGATGTCTGTCGTGTGTGACTGCCAGGATTCCCATATTGCGTTTTGCTGCTTCCGTCAGAACTACATTCCAGATCTGGGCCTGTGTAATCCCGTCCAGCATGGTGGTGATTTCGTCACAGATCAGATAATCAGCGCCGCTGAGCAGAGCCCGGGCAACACAAAAACGCTGCAGTTCTCCGCCGGACAGCTCCTGTGGAAACCGATTGAGCCATGCCGGCTCGATTCCGAAAGCAGACAGCATATCCGGGCGAAGTTCGCCGCTTTCTTCCAGCACACGCCGCAAACGCCACCGGGGATTGATCGCCTGTTCCGGGTGTTGATAAATCAGCTGGACAGGACAGACCCCTTTTTTCGGCAGCGGTTGCTCCTCCAGCAGAATCTGTCCTTTGGCAGGCTTCAGGAAACCGGCCAGAAGCAGGGAGAGAGTTGTTTTTCCATAACCGCTGGGCGCGGACAAGGCCAGACATTCTCCACGGTTTACTTTCAGAGAAGTGTTTTCCAGAATCCAGGGTCCTTTTGAGGCATAGCGGAAAAATATATTCCGGGCTTCAAGTGCCATGATAACACCTCACTTTCCCGCCCCGCACTTCCCGCATCGGGGGAACCTGAGTCGTACATTGGGTGGTTTTACAGGGACAGCGCGGTGCGAACAGACAGCCCTTCGGAAGGTCTCCGGCGTAGGGCTGGAAGCCCTCCACAGGGTGAAAAGCATTCTGTGGAAGCGATTGCCACAAGGCTTTGGAGTAAGGGTGCCGCAGTGCGGCGGGCCCGATTCTGAAATCAGATGCAGGGGCGGTCTCCACGGTAGTGCCGGCGTAGAATACAGCCACAGTGTCTGCAAATTCAAAAGCCAGATCAATATCATGGGTAATCAGGAGCACAGATTTGCCGGCTTTCGCCATTTCGCGAAACAACCGCAGTGCTTCCAGCGCCTGGTCCAGACTCATGCCGGGAGTCGGTTCATCGGCAATGATAAGCCGGGCATCCGTAAGCAGGGCGGTGGACACCAGAACACGTCTGGCCATACCGCCGGAGAGCTGAAAGGGATAGAGCTTTGCAGTCTGTTCCGGCAGACCCAATCGTCTGAAAAGGGCGCTGCGTTTTTCCACAGGCTTTGGCCTGCGGTGTCCGTCTGTCTGCGGACCTGTTTTCATCAGAGGATCCAGATAAGAGACAGATTGCGGTACCAGCGCAATTTCTGTTCCACGAAGCTGCCTCTGTCTTTCAGCCGTTAACTCCTGTCCCTTATAGTGTAAATGTCCGCTTACGGCGGCATTGTGGGGAAGAATCCCCAGAATGGCGGAAGCCAGCAGACTTTTACCGGAACCGGAAGACCCGGCCACAGCCACGATTTCTCCGGGAGCCACTGTCAGCTGCAAATCGGAGATGACCTGTAACTTAGTCTGCTCCAGACCGTGATGGTACATGCGGAAGGAGACAGACAGATCATGAATTTCCAATAAAGTATCGTTATGAGGCTGCATGGATTCAACTCTATCCTTTCATTTTTGATTCATGACAATAGAATCTCTGCGGAGCGTGGATTCTGTTGCATGTAGTTATTCCTGTGCGCTGTAGGGATCCAGGATGATTTTCAACTGTTCCCCCAGCTGATCAATAAGCAGGACCAGCAGGACCAGGACAAGGCCGGGCAGTACTGCGGGCCACCACATTCCCGCCGAGAGATAGCGCATACTTTCGGAGAGAATGATTCCAATTGCGGGCTGCTCGGGCGGAAGACCAAAGCCCAGAAAGGAGACGGATGCCTCATGAAGGATGGCGGGGGGGAACATGAGGATCAGCCCCACCAGGAATTGGGGAACCAGATGAGGCAAGAGATGGTGCATCAGAATCCATCCGGTGGATTTTCCGAGCTTGTGGGAGATGGCAACATACTGTCTGGAACGCAGCTGCAGAACCTCGCCTCGAATCAAACGGGCCAGGCTGCACCAGTGGGTGGCAGTAATGCCGATGAGAAGTCCTTTTAAGCCACGTCCCATGGCAAAGGAGATCAGGATGACAAGAACAGTATGAGGAATACTCATCACCAGATCAATCAGCCAGTTGACAATAGCATCTATCCATTTGGATCCGGCTGCGGCGGCAATTCCCACGAACAAGGCGATCACCGCACTGAGAGCGGAGGCGGTCAGCCCCACGGTCATACTGATTGCCATTCCTTTAAAAGTGCGTATAAAAAGGTCACGTCCCAGTGCGTCGGTGCCGAAGGGATGTCCCCAGGAAGGCGGTTGTCCGGCATACAGGAAGTTCCCCTCTGCGGCGTCTCCGGGAATCAGACTGCCGAAAGCATAGAAAAAAATTACAATGCCTGCCATGAGGATGGTCAGAATCATAACTTTGGTACGATGATTTGTTTTCTTCATTTTTCCGCCTCTCTGATCCGGGGATCAATGATGCCGTAAAGCAGGTTTGCAATCATATTGCCTGTGCAGACAAACAGGGCGGAGAATAGCGTGATACCCAGGAGCAAAGGGACATCGCCGCCCAGTCCGGCGGCAGATACCGCGCTGCCAAGTCCCGGATAGCTGAACACATTTTCCGCCATGACGGAACCGCCGAATAATTCCGCAAAAGAGGTAAACTGCAGAGTCAGCGCAGGAAGAAGTATATTGCGCAGACCATGCCGACGGAGAATTGTGAGATTTCTTTCTCCTCTGGCCCGCGCAAACAGGATGTATTCACTGTGAAGCACATCAATCAGTTTTTGCCGGGTATGCAGAGCGATATTGGCAAAGGACATCAGACTTAAGGTAAAAGCAGGCAAGATGAGATGATGAAGCTTTTGCCACAGAGTGACATCCTGGCCGCGCACACCGATGGGACTGGAGAAGCCTATGGGGAACCATTTCAGTCCTACGGAAAATACCAGAAGGAGTACAAGCCCCAGCCAGAAAGTGGGAACAGAACTTAGGAGATAACAGACTTTTTTCAGGAGTTTATCCGCCCATTTATCCTGGTTCATTCCCATGACACAGCCCAGTACAAAACCGATGATACCTGCCGACAGCCAGGCACACAGCATCAGCGCCAGAGAATTCAGAAACCGTTCTCTGATGATATCCGCAACCGGTCTGCGGAAAAGGGCAGACTCCCCCAGATTCCCCTGCAGCAGTCCGGACAGCCAGCCCAGGCAGCGTTCCAGGGGCGGTTCATTTACGCCCCAATAGGCTTCGATTTCGGCCCGTTGTTCCGGGGAAACGGCTGTTCCAAGACCCAGAATATATTGCTGTACCGGATCAATCGGCGACGCATTGATCAGCACAAAAGAAAGGATACTTACGGCCGCCAGTAAGGTAAGCATTCGGATACCATATAAAAGGAAGATACGGACGAGACGCCCCAAAGTTCTTCGCATAAAACACCTCATGTAGTATATGATTCATGGCAATCCAATCCTCGCAGCTGTGGATTGGATCCTTAGTTCCAGGTCCACTCCTGCAGATTCTGGATCAGAGGCAGTCCGTGGCCATGACCGTGGATGGGCTGATTTCCAATGGAGAGTCCGTCGCGGACATAGGTGACATGATCCAGATTGACAATCCAGACCCAGGGGCATTCTCCCTGCATGGCGGTACCGGTGGTGCCGTCCCATTGAACCTTCTTCCAGTTTTCATTGGCCTCCTGGACGGTCAGGGCTTTCATTGCAGCATTCAGATACCCGTCGGTCACATCGCTTCTGTAACCTTCCGGATTGTAAAAATCGTCCAGCAGAGCCCCTTCGGAACGGTACAGATAGTAGGTTTCATTGGGAATGGCAGAGCCCCATCCCATCATGACGGCTTCGGAAAACATACGTTGAGAGATTTCATCCCAGCTTGTGCCTTCCACATGAATCCGGATACCGATATCCTTCACCTGCTCTGCGGCCGCCATGGCGACAGCCTGACGAACAGAGTCCCCGGAAGGATAAATACAGGAAAATTCCGCTTTTAGCCCCTCTTTTTCCACAATTCCATCGCCGTCCGTATCCTGCCAGCCGGCATCTGCCAGAAGCTTTTTGGCGTATGCCATATCGGTTTCCAGCACCACTTCCGGGTTGTTCCAGGGCATTCCGTCATTCTCAGAGTAGGCAGGTCTGCCGAAGCCATTCAGCACCACATCCGCAACCTGCTGTCTGTCAATGGCGCAGGCGATGGCCTGCCGGATCTCGAGATTGCAGGTCACATTGTTGCCGATGGGGGCGCCGTTTGCTGTAGTTTCCCCTGTATTCGGCACTACGGGAAGGGTAAAGCCGCGGTTATCCGCGGAGGGAATGGATTCCACATGATACCCTGGGACGCTTGTCTTACCCAAAGTGGCGGAAGAGTAGGCCACATCCACCTGTCCTGCCTGCACGGCGGCCAGAGCGGCATCCTCGGACATAAAGACAACGGTGACATTACGAATGGCAGGCGTCCCGCCGTAGTAATCTTCATTGGCGGTAAAGAGGATCTGTTCCTGTGGCTTCCATTCAACGAATTTATAGGGGCCGGAACCAATGGGACTCAAGCCGTAATTCTCATCGTAGACATGCTCGGGAACGATGCCCACCGACGCAAGGGTGTTGAGGAAGATGGACGCAGGCTGAGTCAGAGTCACCACAAGGGTTGCATCATCCAGAGGGACAGCACTTTCCATATAAGTCAGGTCCACAGAGCCCTGTGCCGTTTTGGCCGTTTCCAGAGTAAAAGCCACATCGGCCGCCGTGACTTTTTCGCCGTCAGTGAAGAAGGCGTCGTCACGGATGGTGAAGGTCCATGTCAGGCCGTCGGCGGAGAGACTGTAGTCGGCGGCCAGATCCTTTTCAAAGGCCAGATCGGAAGTGTATCTTACAAGGGTGCTCTGGACAATAGGAGAGTTGCCATGTCCCCAGCCCTGTGTGGGGTCCAGAGTTTCCGGCTCGGAACCGATGGCGATTACCACGCTGTCCTTCGGCATTTCGAGGGAAATACTGTCTCCGGTCCCCTGGACAGAACGGTTCCCACAGGCGGTCAGGAAAAAAAGCAGTAGAATTGCCATAAGCAGGGGATACATTTTTTTGAAATTCATGGAGCTTTGTCCTTTCGGTTTCTTTTTTGGATTTCCGTGGCTTATCCTTCTTTTATCAGAGAGACTGCCTCGGAAATACTGATCTTTTTCTCCTTTGCGATCCGGGAAAGATCATCGTACTCGTATTTGATACGCTCCACACCGTAGCCGGAGGATACTTTGCACCTGACAGGTCCGCAGGCTGTGTCCAATGTCTCGATACGGCGGTCGAGTACATAGCGGCGAAGCTTATTTTCCCGGATGCCGATGGTTGTGGTATGCCGGAAGATGGACCTGAGAATTGCGTCTCTGTCAGATTCCCGACACATGACATGGAGCAGAATACCAGGTCTGGATTTTTTCATGCCGATGGGAACCGTATATACGTCAAGGGCGCCGTCCTGGAAAAGCTGTTCCATGGCAAAGCCCATTGCCTCGGCGGTCATATCGTCCACATTGCAGCTCAGCTCACAGATTTCGTCCTCTGCGGTATCTGCTTCCCCCAGC
>CAQUWW010000053.1:10638-17828 GCA_948896875.1 uncultured Acetatifactor sp.
GGCTGCTGTCTTCATGACAGGCATTGGGCCGAAGCTATCCGCAAAATGCTTCAGCAGCGCGGCGCCGGTGGGCGTGCACAATTCTCCTCTGACAGTGCCGCCGTAGATGGGCGCGCCCTGCAGAATGTGTGCGGTGGCGGGAGCGGGAACCGGAAGAATGCCATGGGCACATCGAACCTGGCCGCTTCCCACATGGATAGGCGATACGATCACTTTATCCGGCGAGAGCCTGTTCATCAGCAGACATACTGCCGTAATATCGGCAATGGCGTCCATTGCGCCCACTTCATGAAAATGAATTTCCGTTACAGGTCTGCCGTGGGCTTTGCTTTCAGCTTCGGCGATGAGAGTGTAGACTGCCATCACGTCCTCCTGTACCTTCCGGGGAAGATGCAGATGTCCTCTCACAATGTGTTCGATATCGTGGAGGCTGCTGTGGTGGTGGCTATGTCCATGGTGTTCCTGCTCATGATGGTCATGAGTGTGGTGGTGTTCATGGTGGTGAAGCTGGTCGTGGTCATGGTCATGGTCCTGGTCAGGACTATGGTGGTGCTCCGGGCTGTGCTCATGGTGGACTTCTTCTTGCGTATGAGCAGAATGGGAATGCTCCTGAGGAGGCACATCCATGCTTTCTTCTTCCTCGCCGCCTACCGTTACGGAGATATGGGTTCCTGTAATACCGCATTTTACAGATGGTTCCCTGGTGATACAGACCCCGGGAAGACCGAGAGCGTTTAACTCCTCCACAAGAGAATCCGGATCGGGGAACAGTTCCAGCAGGGCTGCGGTCAGCATATCGCCGGCCGCTCCCATAGAGCAGTCAAGATAAAGTGTTTTCAATGGTTAGTCCTCCTTTTTTCTATGGATATGATTGATCATATTGGCCAGATATCCTGCGCCGAAGCCATTGTCAATATTGACGACGGAAACGCCGCTGGCACAGGAATTAAGCATGGACAGCAGCGCGGAAAGACCGTGAAACGACGCTCCATAGCCCACGCTGGTAGGGACAGCGATGACAGGGCAGTCTGCGAGACCGCCGATGACGCTGGCCAGGGCCCCTTCCATTCCGGCAATGGCAATGATAACGCTGGCGCTCATGATATCTTCCAGATGTGCAAGGGTACGATGCAGACCGGCCACACCCACATCATACAGGCGCACAACCTCATTCCCAAGTACGGCGGCAGTCAGCGCGGCTTCCTCCGCCACCGGGATATCGCTGGTGCCGCCTGTGGCTACAACAATTTTCCCGATGCCGTCGGGAGCCGGTATGGAACCGATGATTCCGCACCGGGCATCTTTGTAATAATTCAGAGGATGTGCCCTTCCCACCAGTGCCGCCGCTTCCGGGGAGAGACGGGTGATAAGAATGGTGTTTTGCCCGTTTTTCAGCATGGTTTCCACAATCCCGATGATTTGCTCCGGTGTTTTCCCTGCGCCGTAAATGACTTCCGCGGTACCCTGGCGCAGCTTGCGGTGCATATCAACCTTAGCATAGCCAATATCCTCGAAGGGCTTGGTTTTCAGTTTCAGGAGAGCGTCGTCAATGGAAACACTGCCATTGCTGACGCCTTCCAGTAAGTTACGGATGTCGTCGTTCATAAATACCTCCTGCCCGCTTTGACGGGCTTCTGTTGTTCTTCTGATCCATCTTTCAGGTCCTTGCCGCCAGGTCCAGGGATACCGTTTTATAAAGCGCCTGCAGCCGGGCTAAAATATCCTTCCGGTGCCACAGTACCAATTCCAGCTGAGCCTCCGGAACCTGCAGCCTGGCATGTCCGTCCTGGGAACGCACACGAAAATCGGTAAAACCCAGTGAAAACAGATAGTCCTCCGCTTCCTCTGTGGCAGACAGCTTTTGGGCGGTGATAGTCTCTCCTGTGGGGATTCTGGTGGCGAGGCAGGCGTATGCCGGCTTGTCCCATGTAAATAGTCCGGCTTCGCCGGAAAGCTGACGAATCTGTGCCTTTGTCAACCCACATTCCCGAAGAGGAGAGAGGACGGACAACTCCTTCAAAGCGCGCATCCCCGGACGGTCTCCCGCATCGTCGGAAGCATTTGTGCCGTCACACAAAACCGGGAACCCATCCTGGGATGCGGCCGCTGTGATTGCATTGAAAATAGCCTTTTTGCAGTGATAGCAGCGGTCCGGCGGATTTTGGCTCACACAGGAAAGGAGCAGCACATCCAGGTGGAGAATGTTCATCTTGACGTTCAGCTGGTCCGTAAGCCGTATGGCGTCTTCCATTTCAAATGCCGGCTGAAATTGTGATTTCACATAATAGGCCCCCACAGTTTTCGCGTATTTCAAAGCCGCATAGAGCAGGAAAGCGGAATCCACGCCGCCGGAAAAAGCGATTGCCACTTTAGGATGTAAGGTAAAAAAATCCTGTAAAGTCATAGAGTCACCTCCATTTTCCCAAAAGAAAGCACACAGATTCTCTTCAGAGAATTTGCGTGCTTTTTAAGCATACGATGCATTCTGGTTTCTATCTATTAAATGAAGATTCCGGACGCTTCAGCGCCGGCGCCGACAGTTTCTAACCATCGTTGACATTCTTCATTACAATTTAATGATTATACCGTATCCGGCCTCAAAAATCAACCACACATTTTGTGCAATTCGGATAACACATCCTGGATCAGCTTCCGGACATTCAGGTCCTCCACACCGACCACGATATTATCACAGTGGTTGACAGGAATGAGAATGCGTTTAGCGTGACTCTGTGCCACTGCCTTTGCCATGAGCGGTGTGATTTCTCCAAAGAGTGCGTCTGCGATGACAATGCCGATGGGACCGATGATTGCGTCGGCTCTTCGACTGTTCACGACTACGGCATTTTCCCCTGTGGCGGCATTGTCGGCTCCTGCTTTCAGCATGGCGGAGGTGGCGGCCGAATTGGTCCCTACGGCGGTGATCACTGCCTCCGGCATGTCTTTTTTTACAGCCTGAACAAGCTGCTTTCCGATGCCGCCGCCCTGGGCGTCTATGATGAGAATATTCATGATCGTCTTCCTGTTCTCCTTTTGCTGTTTGTGCTGCGCTTCGGCACTGAACTATTACCTCATTATAACAATACGAGAACGGCGGGTCAAGAAGGGAGTTGCTCCAAATGGAATTTCGTGCTAAAATGAGGCAGGAAATAAAACACAGGCTCCGGTATCATATTGACGTCTACAGGAATGTATGACAGGGAATATCAGGAGAAGGCAGGAGGAAGAAATGGGCGTTTTATCAGATTTGGAACCGAAACAGGTATTTTTCTTTTTTGAGGAGATCACAAAGATTCCCCATGGTTCGGGAAATGTGGGGCAGATCAGCAATTACCTGGCAGAGTTTGCGAAAGAGAGAGGACTTTTCTGTATTCAGGACGAATATAAGAATATTATTATTGTGAAAGAAGCCACACCGGGATATGAGAGCGAACCTGCGGTGATTTTGCAGGGACATATGGACATGGTGGCGGTGAAAAAGCCGGACTGTGACATGGATATGCAAAGAGAGGGCTTAAGAGCTGCAGTCCGGGGAGATGAAATTTATGCGGAAGGAACCAGCCTGGGCGGCGATGACGGCATTGCCGTGGCCTATTGCCTGGCGCTTCTGGATTCTCATACGATTTCTCATCCCAGGCTGGAGGTGGTGATCACAGTGGATGAGGAGGTTGGCATGGATGGAGCCAGAGGCATTGATTTGTCCATGCTTACGGGCAGCCGCATGATCAATCTGGACTCGGAAGAGGAAGGAATCTTTCTGACCAGCTGTGCCGGAGGGGCAAGAGTTCATTGCAGCCTGGCTCTGGAGATGGAAGAGCGTGGGGGAAAGTCTGTGGAAATAACGCTGGGAGGACTGCAGGGCGGACATTCCGGCGGGGAGATACACAAGGAGAGAGGAAATGCCAACTGTCTTTTCGGAAGACTTCTGTACAGACTGACCAAAAGTCTGCAGGTGAGTCTCCGGAAGCTGGAGGGAGGGCTGGCAGACAATGCCATTCCACGGGAGACGAAAGCGGAGCTTGTGATCCATGAGGCGGACGGAGACAAATTTGCAGAGGCGGTCAGACAGGTAGAAGAAGAAATACGGCAAGAGCTGGTCTCCAGGGATGCCGGTTTCTTTATCCGGACGCAGGAAAGAGGAGCGGGGACCTTTTACTGTGTGACAGAGCAGGACACTGTAAGGGCTGCGGCTTTCCTGACTGCAATGCCAAATGGTGTACAGGCCATGAGCCCGGATATGCCCGGTCTGGTGGAAACTTCGCTGAATCTGGGAATTCTGAAAGTACAGGATGGAAGCCTGCAGGCAGATTTTTCCGTACGCAGCAGTGTGGAGAGTGCAAAATATGCTTTGATTGACAGAATGGAAGCCATAACGGAACTGGCGGGCGGCGGCAGCAGTGTTTCAGGAGACTATCCGGGCTGGAAGTACCGGAAGGATTCTCCTCTGCGGGATAAGATGATTGCCCTGTATGAGCAGATGTATGGAAAAGCACCGAAAGTGGAGGCGATCCATGCTGGGCTGGAATGCGGTATTCTGGGAAGTAAGATTTCAGATCTGGATTGCGTCTCCATAGGGCCAAACATGCAGAATATCCATACCACGGAAGAGACGCTGAGCATCTCCTCCACAGGCCGTGTGTGGGAATATCTGGTCAGATTGTTGGAGCAAAAGTAACAGTGCAGTGTCCTGTCTGAACTGTTACCAGCAAAAAGAGAAACTTTAAAAATTTTGAAAAAAAGTGTTGCATTTTTTCCCGTGACGCATTATAATATGGTTTGTGTTACGGGGTGTGGCTCAGCTTGGTTAGAGCGCCGTCTTAGGGAGGCGGAGGTCGCGAGTTCGAATCCCGCCACTCCGATACTGGAAAGCACCGATTTTTGTCGGTGCTTTCATTATGTTATTAGGAAAGTTCTTTCTAAGAGTTACAGAAAGTGTCGCTCTCTTGTGGCGCTTTGTGCGATAGGAAAGTCCGGTGTCAGGTAGGTATGTGCAGCCGCACAGGAGAGGAAGGGAGAATATATGCCCCAGAAGCCGCAAAAAGAAGGGAAACAGAAAGTATGTCCGGTGGCCGCCAGATGCGGGGGCTGTCGGTGGATTCATAAAAGCTATCAGGAACAGCTTGAGGCAAAGGCGACATTTTTCCGGAAACTGATGGAACCATATTGCAGGCCGGAGCCTATTGTGGCCATGGAGAATGCGACTCATTATCGTAACAAGGTACATGCGGTGTTTGGGGAAGACCGGAGGCATGGTGTGATTTCCGGAATTTATGAGGAGAAAAGTCACAGAATTGTTCCTGTGGACAGCTGTCTGATAGAGAACCGGAAGGCGGATGAGATTATTGTGTCCATCAGAGGGCTTTTGAAGTCTTTTAAGATCCGACCTTATAATGAAGATACAGGATTCGGACTTCTGCGGCATGTGCTGGTTCGTGTGGGGCATGCCACGGGACAGATTATGGTGGTACTGGTTCTGACCTCGCCGGTGATGCCCTCCAAAAATAATTTTGTGAAAGCTCTGCTCAAGCTTCATCCTGAGATTACCACTATGGTGATCAATGTCAATGACCAGGATACCAGTATGGTGCTGGGAGACAAGGAGCGGGCCATATACGGAAAAGGATATATAGAAGATGAACTTTGTGGGAAGAAATTCCGGATTTCACCCCGCTCTTTTTATCAGGTAAATTCTGTCCAGACAGAAAAGCTCTATGGGAAGGCTCTGGAATATGCCTGCCTGACAGGGCGGGAGAGTGTGCTGGACGCTTATTGCGGTACCGGCACCATAGGGATGATTGCCAGCGATCATGCCGCGGAGGTGATTGGAGTGGAGTTAAATCGGGATGCTGTTCGGGATGCTGTGAGCAATGCGAAGCGCAATGGAATTTCCAATATCCGTTTTTACCAAAACGATGCGGGGATTTTTCTGCTGGAGATGGCCGATCAAGGCGCGAAGCTGGATGTATTGCTGATGGATCCGCCCAGAAGCGGCAGCAGCGAGGCTTTTTTGAACGCTGCCTTGAAAATTGCTCCCGGACGTATTGTCTATATTTCCTGTAATCCGGAAACCCTGGTGCGGGATTTGAAGATTCTCACGAAAAAAAGCTATCGTGTGGAAAAGGCCGTGGCGGTGGATATGTTTCCTTTTACGGATTCCGTGGAGGCTGTGGTGCAGCTCTCCCGAAGATGAGGCCTGAAGAAGAGAGGTGTGGATAAATGCAGTTTAGCGGAAGAAAAGCCCTGCTGCCGGTTTTGCTGTGCCTTGTGCTGGCAGGATGTGGAGAGACCGGGAACCAGGGTGATACAGAGCAGGATGCTTCGGCTTGGGAAGAAGCGGAGTGCCAGACGGAGGAGAAGCCGGTCGATGTGGCAGAGAACGGCTCCGGAGGAGTGGAGAAAATTGCCACCCTGACGCCGGTGGACATAAAAGAGACGGAGCCTTCTTCGACGGAGTCGCCTGCACCGGAGTCGCCCGCACCGGAGGTGACACAGGAGGCGGAGGATGCAGGATATGATTTTACACTGTGCTTTGCCGGAGATATCAATCTGGATGAAAACTGGGGAACCACCCAGTATATGAGCGCCCAGGAAAACGGTATTTATGACTGTATTTCCGAAGAGCTTATAGCCGTGATGCAGGCGGCGGATATCATGTGCCTGAACAATGAATTTACTTATAGTGACGGCGGGGCGCCTCTGGCTGGAAAAGCGTATACATTTCGGGCGAATCCGGAACGGGTGGAGGTATTGCATCAGCTGGGAGTAGATGCCGTGACACTGGCCAACAACCATGTCTACGATTATGGTGCGGAAGCGCTGCTGGATACATTCCAGGTGCTGGAAGAGGCGCAGATTCCATATTTCGGAGCCGGCCGGACACTTGCGGATGCCATGCGGCCGTTGTATCTGGAGGTAGAAGGGAAGACTGTGGCTCTGGTGGCTGCCTCCCGGGCGGAGAAGAATAAGATGACGCCACAGGCAACAGATACGGAACCGGGTATTCTGCGCTGCTATGATACGGAATTATTCCTGGAGACCATAGGGGAGGCAAAAGCAAACTCAGATTTCTGCATTGCCTTTGTTCACTGGGGAACAGAGTACAGTTTCGATCTGGAGCAGGTCCAGATGGATACGGGAAGAGACTATCTGGATGCCGGGGCCGACATTGTGATCGGAGCTCATTCTCACTG
>CAQUWW010000054.1:0-1630 GCA_948896875.1 uncultured Acetatifactor sp.
AATGTATACTCTCCGTCCTCCGGAACCCGGATGCTGATCTTTTCGCTGCCTCCCGCAGAAATATACCACCCTTCCTGCTCTCCGGCCACAATCGTTTCCGCTACGGAACCTTCCTCCGGCACGGCCCAGCTTCCGTGATAGAAAACCGGCTCCTGTTCTCCAGATGCTTCTGCTCCCGCCTCCTGCCTTCCACAGCCGTACAGTGCCGCCGAAAGCCCCAGGAACCCCAGAAGCCCCAGAAGAAGAATGCCTTTTGCCTTTAATCGTTTTCCCGTCATTTTCAGATCTCCTTTTCGAAGAAAGCAAATATGCCGAAAGGCGCCTCCACACCTTCCGGCATCTCCCTGTGCTGTCCCCTGCAAAGCGGGCCAAAACAGCCGAAAGTCTGAGTTTACTGTGCCCGCATCTCCTCGAAATCTTTCTGCACCTGCCGCATCTGTTCACTGAACTTTGTCCAGCTCTCCGCAAATCCCGTATTCAGATGGTCCTGGGTTTCTTTCGCCACAGAGGCCGCATCCTGCCCTTCTTCTGTGATTTTGGTTTTGGCCTGGTAAATACTGTCATTGACCAGTGACCAATAATCCGGCAGAACCTTGGAGTAGTCTCCTTTTACCGCCTTATCCAGGTTCTCATACATATACTTCACCCCTGCCGGAACACTCTCCGAAGCGTTAAAGGCTGCCGCCACATCGGGATGAGAGCTGACCGGAATGGTAAAGCGATTGTTGGCATACAGTCCTTCCGCATTGCTGTTCTGCAGTTCCATCCGTTTCAGGATGCCGTCTTTCCCGTAAGTGATATATTTCAACAGTGCAAAAGCCGCTTCCGGATTCTGGGCGGTGGACAGCATCATTCCATAGTCCGCATGGACAATGGGACGGCCTTCCCCCTTTACCTGGGAAGGAATGGGGTAATAATCCCAGTTCACACCTGCAAGGGAGACATTCATCCACTCATCATCCCATGTACTGGAATTCATGATCAGAATCTTGCCATCGGCCACAGCATCCACATTCGCTCCGAATTTCTTCGCATAATCATCCATCTGTACATCACTGCTGCGCATGGCATCCGCCACCAGCTGCGGCACTTTGTTCAATTCGTCCAAAACGGAAAGCGCACCTTCAAAAGCACCGCTGGTCAGATCAAAGGTCCTGCTCTCACTGTCATATCCCCACTGACCTTTGATTCCCTCATATTCCTGCATCAAATACTGTTCCAGGGAGTCCAGATGATTGATTCCGGAAGTGGTATTGGTGGTGGCGGCTTTGGCCAGTTCCACAAACTCATCAATGGTCCAGTCATAGCCCGGCGTATCCAGATTCAATTCATTACACAGATCCAGATTCACTGCAAGACAGGAAAACTGCAGCCAGGCAGGCAGTGCATAAACCTTTCCCTCATAGGTAAAGCCATCCAGAAGAGTCTGGCTCACATACTGAATCTCATCGTCCTTCTCCAGGAACTCGTCCAGAGGATACAGCCAGTTCTGAAGTGCAAAAGCGGACAGATTGTCCCAGCCATATACCACATCCGGCATATTCTGCGCAGTGGCCTGATTGGTGAGATAGGTGTACAGATCATCGGAGCTGGAAAATTCCTGAATTTCCACCCGGATATTGGGATACTG
>CAQUWW010000054.1:1640-17765 GCA_948896875.1 uncultured Acetatifactor sp.
ATCTCTCAGATAAAGCTTTGTCTGGCTCAGCACACCGTCACGCACTGCAAATACTACGGTTCCGCTGATCTCACTGTCGGCCCCTTCCGCCGAAACGCTGTCGCCGGCCGATGACCCGTCTTTTTCGCCTGGCTGTGCCTCCTGGGTATCCGAGGTCTGCCCGGAAGAATCTGCCGGATTCTCTTCCTCCGGCCCCCCGCAGGCACAGAGCATGGCGCTCAGCGCAAGTGTCAGTGTCAATGCCATCATCCTTTTTGCAAATTTCTTTCTCATAGGTTTCCTCCTCTATTTATTGATACACACAAAACCCTCGCACAAAATGGCTGTTTGCAGGGTATTGCGGATATACTCTCGCAATGATTCTGGTATACTCCGTACCGCTCTCATCCACCGCTTTGTATCGGAAAGAATCCGGGCGGTGACAATTGTCCTCCGAAGGCGGCCTGTCAAAGTCGATCTGGGCCTGACTTGGACGGATTGCCGTACCGATCAGCTGCTCCGTTCCTCCTTTTGTCATACCGTAATATTCTATCTTCAACGGCAGAAACACCGTGGCGTCCCTGTCAGACAGCCATTCCGTCGATACTGCGCCAATGCTTTGAGGTGTGGGCAGCTCCACCGTCAGGTCAAAGCTTTCACCGCTTAAATTGATGGTTCGCAGCCACACGGATCTGTCCGCATCCGGCGCACAGCCTGCCACACGACACTGCCCGCCGTCCGCCTGCCAGCCCACAAAGGGAAGATCCGCGCTTCCTCTGGTCAACAGACTTGTGGCGTAACTGCCCTTATAAAGAACCTGCTCCGTAGATACCATTCCCTGTTCATAGTTCAATACCAGTTGATCTGTTCCTCTGAAATGATCCCCCGGGACAAAATTCTGCGTGGCTCCATAGCCATTGATGGAGACCAGTCGTCCGGAAACCAGATTTTCAGGTTCCCGATACCCTTCCGGAACATGCACATTCTCATCAGCCCCGTAGATTTCCGCATATCTCATTGCAAAACCCGGCCGGCTCTGGGTAATCAGGAGTTCCGCCTTCTCTCCGGCAAAGCTGCCATTCAGACTGACCGGCAGCCATACCTCCCCTGTCAGACTGTTTCCATAGTCCCTCTGGGGATACAGCGTGTTCACCAATGTGCCGTCTGAGAGCACTTCTATCTTATCCGGAAAATAATATCCTTCCCCCGGACTGTACTTTACCTTAAGCCAGAGCAGACCGATGGACTCATTCCCGGCGGCGGCCTCCAGAACATACCGGGCCGGCTCCTTTTTCTCACCCAGCTCGATTCGAAGTTCCTCTCCCTCCTGCAGCTTTTCTATCTCTCCACTGACGGAAGGTTCTCCCTCCAGAGAAAAAATCTTCATGTTCACTCCGGAAAGTACATTTTTCCCCGCAAGGGTTCTCAGGGCAATTCCACTGTTCTCCACCGTCACTTCCGCCACCGCCGGCTCCGCCGACAGATTTCCACAGCCGTCATAGGCATAGACTTCATAACGATAGGTCCGTCCGACCTCCAACTGTGCGTCCCGCATAAATACGGCAGCTTCTTCCTCCCCCGGCTGTGGTACATCGGGCAGGAGAATCCTTTCCTCCTGTGCTCCCCCGTCCGTACGGCAGATCCGATATCCCGCCACCGGAAGCACCAGTCCCTGATCTGACATTCTTTCCCAGGACAGACAGACGTCAAATCCATTCTCCGTATGAGCCTCCAGCTTCTCTGGCACAGGCAGAGCAGCCTGGTACAGTTCCCCCTTTTCCGCCATATAGGCATAGGCGGCATAAAAAGCGGCATTGGTGTCGTTGGTTCCGCCCTTTCCCGAATCCAGAGCCACCAGCGAGTGCACACTGAAGCTGACATGGGCGTCCACATAGGCATCCAGTTCCTTCATATTGGCTCCAAACCGTTTCATGTTCATCGTATTGGAACCGGTCATGGAATAGAGTTCCGGATTGTTCCAGGCCACTGCCTCTCCCCATCCTTTGGAATTCCGAACCTGCTGGGCTTCCTTTCCGGCCTGTACCATGGTCTCATAGAAGCGCGGCAGATTTTCCTTTACGGAGGATTCCCAGCCGCATCCATCCTGAGGTGCGATGATATCCACCCTTGTCCTGGCCCACACATCATACATCAGCTTTTTCCAGGTATCCAGCATTTCCTCGGTGGGATCCGACAACATGGGGGGATAGATCAACGGAGAAATCAGAATCTTTCGATCCGGCGTAACCTTTTTGATCCGATCCGTCAGAGGACGATAAAAGTCTTCTATCAGCCGCTCTCGTCCCACATCTCCCAATGTGTTGTTAAATTCGTAGGGAAGATACCAGCCTTCTATGATATCTCCATATTCCGACCCGAACTGCTCCCAGAGATCCTCAAAGACCTGCTGTGAAAATAAGGCGCTCTCTGTGAGAAACATACTTTTTCCGTCTGCTCCCACATCCCGAAACCCTGCTTCCATGGCGGAGAACCATAAATCCTCCGCCAGATGCAGCCCCAGATAGATTTTCATATCATGCTCCCGGCACGCATTCAGGGCATAAGGCAGCGTTTCCTGTCTGTTCCCTGTATCCTGTCCCGGATCCTCGAATCCCGGCATATAATAATACACTTTGTAGCTCTGGCTGTAATATTGTACGGAATACTGGAGCACCAGCGTCTCCATTCCCACGGCCTTCAGCTGGGCAACCGCACTGTTCCAATCCTCCTGAGTCCAGGGCTCTCCCTGTGTCGTCAGCTCAGGTGCCACAAACATTCCTGCTAATAAAGGCATCTTCTCTTCCTCCCGGGCTTTTGCCGTAATGGGAAATACTGCCACAGCCAACAGCATCAGCAACAAAAGGTAACGCTTTTTTCCGTTTTTCCCCATCCTACCTGCCCTCGCTTCCCGGAATCTCTTCCAGATAAATACAGTCATAGGCACAATATCCCCAATTTGCCACCACGGTAATCATATTCTCCCCTTCCTGGAACCAGAAGCCTTCTGCCGGCACTTCCGGGGTCAGAACATTGTCCGTCCAGGCCTCCAGCCCCGGCTGGGACAGCTGCCACTGCGCGCTTCCCTGCCAGGGGAAGGACAGCAGGTACTCCTGTCCGCCGTTGACGGATATCTTGTCACATTTACTGTTGCCGTCATCGCTGCCGCCCACTGCAAACAAACGATAATACCCTTCCTTGGGCACGTTTACCCGGAAAAACAGGGCGCCGTCCGCCAGAAACATGTATTGTCCGCCGGAAGCTTCCGGCATTTTCCCTTCCTCAACCACCGAAGCGCCGTAATAGCCTCCCTCCTCCGCCTCATACCTCAGAGAATCCTCCCCCGGCCTTGCGTTTCTGGCTTCCACATCAGGATCGCGCAGCACCGGCATTCCCGGGGTAAGCGTGTATTCTGCGGTCATTTCGATAGAGTTGTCATTGTCCGTATAACCGGTCCACAGACAGGGATAATCCACTGCATTGTAGTTTCCATTGTTGAGATAACTGTTCTCCTTTCCGGAATTCCCAAAGCATTCTCCATCCAGCATCAGGCCATACCCGATATCCCCATATCCCGGCTCTCCGTTCTCCCGGATGGTGCATCCGTCAATCCGGCTGCCTGTAACGGCATTGAGTTGGATTCCCGCATGTCGATTCTTTTCCAACAGGAGATTCTCCAACAGGGCTCCTGTCACATGTTCCATCTGAATGCCCACTTGAAATCCGGATATCTGAAAGTCCCTCATGGTCACACTTCCCTGGCCTGTCCCTGTGACCTTCACCGCGACTCCCTGATTTTTCCGGACACTGTCATAGGCACGGAGTATCGTCTTATCAGAACCGGCCCCCTGGATCAGCACCTCTCCGCTGCAGTCCGTCCGGATAAAGCTTCCCGCGTCCACCTCGTAAACGCCCTCACAGAGATAAATCCCTGCATGCTCTCCCAATGCGGCTGTTTCTTCTTCTGACAGCAACATGCCGTCATAGTATTTCGTGTAAGGATATCCCCTGCTTTCCAGCTCATCTATCACTTCCTGTGGGGTATCCCAGGTAATCACAATCAGGTTATACGACCCAAAATCCACTTTGTCCTCCACAGCCGTATCCCCATTTTCTCCTCCCACAGTTCCTCCCTCCGAGGCACATCCCCCAAGCAGGAAAATACATATTATTATGAGCAGAATCCACCTTTTTATCATATCAGGTTTCCTCCCCTCCCTTTTTTCTCCGAATTCCCCTGATCAGGAATCCTGCCGCCACCACCAGGGCTGTCAATGCCGTTGTCAAAAGGATCTTCCATAAAAGGCTGTGCCAAAATCCGATTTTCTCCTTTTTATCCTCTGCCAGCTCTACTTCCAATGCCATTTCTTCCCTGGGCGCTCCGGCCATGGAAGTCTCACCTCTCGCCATGGCATGCCAGGTGATATCTTCCGAAGCCACCGGCCATCCGGGACCTATATAGGCCTCCTGCAGAAGCGCATCTCTGGAATAAGGCGCACCGCCTGCTTTTTCTGGCGGGCTTCCTGTCCCGGGCATCACCACCAGTGCATCGTAGGCACAATATCCCCAGTTTGCGCTGATATCTACCTGGTTCCATCCGCCATACAGCCAGATACCGCCCACAGGCATGACAGGTTTGATCTTTCCCTTGTCGTAGCGCTCCAGTCCCACCGGAGACAGCTGCCACTGCCTGGGGCCCGCCGAAACTGCCGTGAGATATTCCTCACCGTTTACCTGTACGAAATCACATTTATCCCCCTGGCTTTCCCGACTGCTTCGAATGTAGATATCATAGGTCCGGGTGGCAGGTACATACACCTCACACCTCATACTGGCGTCAAACAGATAAGCATATCCCGTTCCTGTATATCCCCCGTATGCGCTGTCATCCATGCCTGTGGCCGTATTTCCGTACAATCTGCTGTATTCCAGTTCATACCAGAAGGTTCCCTCCGGTGCATCCGGCAAATGCCGCATGGCATCCAGCCTGGCCAAAGTCATCAAAAGCTTATCCCTGTTTTTTACATAGGTCTTCTCATCGTCGCTCAGCGTCTGGTATGCCTGAAACACCTTCCATACCCGGTCATAATCCTCTAACGTCACCTGATCCCATGTGGGAAGTCCCTCCGTCAGCTCTTCCACCTCGAATACATAATACCAGCCGTCATCCAGGTAATGGTCCGCAGGTTCAATGTAGAAGCTGTCATAACATGCATATCCCCAGTTGGCCTGCAGTACAATGGCATTCCATCCGGCATTCAGCCAGTATCCTCCCGCAGGAGGCCATGGGGCAAGCTGTCCGTTCACATACCGCTCTTTTCCCATACAGCTTATCTGCCACTCTCCCACATGACCTGCAGCTGTGTACAGAAGGTTGGAGCCGCCATTCAGGATGACAGTGTCGCATTTATCGCCCGCTTCCGGATTGTCCACCCCCGATTTAAAGTACATGTGATATCTTCCGGTCCGGGGTGCGTAAAAATACAATGTCAGGTTACCGTCAAACAGATATACATAGGCTCCGCCGTCAGCGCTGCCCATGGCGCCGCCCTCGCCTACGATGGCCGTATTTCCACCGGGGATGCCGTCCTCCCACTCATACTGATACCTTCCCCCGGGAGCCTCGGGATCCGCCCGCAGAGCCGCCAGTCTGGCCCTGTTCAGAAGCATTTTCCCCCGTCTGGGCTCATCCAGCTTCTCCCAGCCATACAGCTCCGCCATATAGATATACTGTTCCATGTCCTTATAAACAGCCTCAAAATCGGCTTCATCAGCCAATGTAATATGGTCGGGCCCTGGCAGTCTGTCGATTGCCGCTTTCAGTTCATCCAGATCCGGTACCTTCGTTTCCCGCAGCTCCAATGTATCATAGTAGCACCAGGTGGCACTGTCATATGCCAGGGTCAAGGTACATTCCCCCTGCTCCAGCCAGACAGGCGGCACCCTGCTTCCATCCTCCATCTGCCAGGTGATTTCCTTTTTATCCGGTGCAATCCCTGCGGGAATGTTCAGATAATATTCCGTATCCCCCACTCTCAATCGGTCTCTTCCCGAGTCTCCCTCTCTGCTGCTGACCGTTACATAGGGCGTATACCACCCTCTCTCCGGAACCGTAAGCCTGTACTCTACCTCCGCTTTCTCTCCCATCATTCGGAGGGCCATTCCCCCCGATGCTGTAAAATTGCTGTCTCCTGTGGTATAAATGCCTCCGCTTCCCTTGCCGGTCAGGAACCATCCGGCCTCCGCCTCCGTTTTCAGCGTGTTTACAGGATCCCCTTTCCGGTTGGACGGTACAAATTGTATGCTGTCCAGATAGCACCATTCCGCTCCTGTTCCTCCCTGATGCATCAGCTGGACCTTTGCTCTGCCTTCTCCCAGCGGAAGTGCTCCTGTCAGATTTCCATAACGATCCGTCAGTTCCAGATCATACCACTGTATGCCGGAGTCAACCAGAACCAGACCATCCCTCTGCATACCTGCCGTCCGGGTCACGCTCTCCCTGACCGGAGTGGTAAAATAATAAGTGGTTCCGTTTATGACTAACCGGTTGCGGCCACAGTCCTGCCCGATGGTTCCCATACGGACAATCACTTTGTAAGTGCCGTCCTTCGGAACCCTGCAATCATAGCTGATCCGCGTCATGTCTCCGGCACTGCCGCTCCAAAGGCGCAGATAGGTCCTGCCCTCCTCCTGGACAAAGTTCCCGTCTCCGTCCGAAAAGCCTGCAATAGGACTGCTGCCCTCCAGCGCGGCAATTCTTCCCTCCGACGCATTCAGCACAAGAGTCTGCCCCGAAGACGGCTTCTCATCCTCTGTCTTCGTCAATACAAAACTGTCAAAATAGCACCAAACGGCCGTTCCCGTGGTAAGCTGAACGGTATGCTCTCCCGCTTCCAAGTATACACTCTCCGTCACAGTGGTCTCTGTCAACGGAATCTCGCTGTCCACACCGCCGGCCTTCACGCTGACCGGATAGGCCTCGCCGTCCAGGATCAGATTCGCGATGCCGGAATCGTTGTTTTTCCCTGCTGTCCGGGCTATAATCCGGTAATTACCTGCCTCCGGCACAGAAAGTCTGTAGGTAAAGGTATTGTCTCCTGTCAGCCGCAGTACCGCACTGTCGCTGATTTCTCCTGCAAAAAGGCCCGCGCCTCCCAGCTCAAAAGAACCGTTGGCGGCAGTTCCGCGGTCCGCGAACAAAGTCAGCGGCGGCACGGTCAGCTCCTCCACCGGATCCGCGGAAAATACGATCTTATCATAATAGCACCATGCAGAGCGGGATGTGATCACAAAGGTGTGCTCTCCTGCCTCCAAAGGTATGGCTCCTGCAAGATTCCCGGTTGCTTCCTCCCGCAGTCCGGCCGCATACCACCCGGGCGCCGTTCCCTCCGGCAGAATCAGCCTATAGGCAGGACCGCCGTCTATGGTGATGCTGTCGCTTCCGCTGTTGCCAATCCGGCTTCCAACATACACCTGCACATAATACTCTCCGGCTGTCTCAAGCACTATCCGGCCGGTGATGACTCCCTCCGCCCCCTGATTTCTAAGGGCCGCGCCGCCGCTGACCTGTTCAAAATTGCCATCTCCGTCTCCGCTCGCAAGATTGCCGGAATAAGCACACTTTTCTGCTTCCACTGTGGAAAAAGACTCTTCTCCCGGCCCGGGCGTCGGGTCCGGAGACCTTTCTGTCTTTTCAAAGGTAAATTTGTCAAAGTAGCACCAATTAGCCGTCCCTGTGGCAAGTGTAATAGCAGCTTTACCGGCTTCCAGCGCCACACTTTCCACCACGGTGGTCTCCGTCAGCGGAATGTTGTTGTCCACACCGCTGGCTGTCACCTCCAAAGGATAGAGTTTCCCATTCACTGTCAGCCGGGCGGTGCCACTGTCACTGTTTTTTCCCGCTGTCCAGGCCTTAATTTTATAATTTCCAGACTCCGGCACATCCAATATGTAGCTAAAAGTATTCTCTCCCGTCAGACGAAGCACTGTGCTGTCGCTGATTCCGCCTGCGAAGAGTCCCTCTGCCGCCAGCTCAAACTGATGGTTTGACGCAATTCCACGGTCTGCAAACAAAGTCAGCTCCGGCGCCTCACTCTCCTCCGCCGGTTCCATAGAAAATTCAATTTTGTCATAATAGCACCAGGCAGAGCGGGAAGTGATCTCAAAGCTGTGCTCCCCTGCCTCCAGGGATATGCTTCCCACCGGATTCCCGGTGGATTCGTCCCGCAGTCCGGCCGCATACCATCCGGGAACAGTACCCGCAGGCACCAGGAGCCGGTAAGTGGATCCGCCGTCTATGATGATGCTGTCGCTTCCACTGTTGTCCGTCCGGCTGCCCACGTATAGCCGCACATAATAGTCGCCGGCTTCCTCCAGTACCACACGGCCGGAGATGGTTCCTTCCGCCCCCTGATTCCGAAGTGCTGCTCCGCCGCTGACCTGGGTGAAATTCCCGTCTCCATCCCCGGCTGCCATACTGCCGGAATAAGTGCAGTTTTCCGCTTCAATCGTAGAGAACGGTTCTTCCACAGGCGGGGGCGGGGGCGAATCCGGGCCCGGAGTTGGCGTCGGCGTCGGGTCCGGAGTTGGCGTGGGTGTAGGATCCGGGTCAGTTTCCAATTTGGTGAGAGTAAAGCTGTCAATATAACACCAGACGGCTGTTCCTCTGGCCAGTGTCATGGTAAGGGTTCCTGCCTCTAATGCCACACTCTCCGCCACTGTCGTTTCTGTCAGCGGAATAGCAGAGCCAACGCCGCTGGCCGTCACATTGACCGAATAGGTTTCTGCATTTATCCGCAGCTGCGCACTGCCGGAGTCATTGCTCTTCCCGGCGGTACGGGCTGTGATTTTATAGTTTCCCGCCTCCGGAATGTTCAGCGTATAGGTA
This sequence comes from uncultured Acetatifactor sp., assembly GCA_948896875.1. Taxonomy (GTDB): domain Bacteria; phylum Bacillota; class Clostridia; order Lachnospirales; family Lachnospiraceae; genus Acetatifactor. The sequence goes on from CAQUWW010000054.1 coordinate 10,504, forward strand.
AAAGTATTCTCTTCCGTCAGACGAAGCGCTGTTCTGCCGCTGATTTCACCTGAAAACAGTCCCTCCGCCGCCAGCGCAAAAGAGCTGTTCGCCGCTTTTCCCCTGTCCGCATCCACCTTCAGGGGCGGCATGGCCGGTTCCTCTATGGCCTCTGTGGCGAACTCGATTTTATCATAATAACACCAGGCAGACCTGGAGGTAATCACAAAGGTATGTTCCCCCGCTTCCAGCGATATGGGCCCTGCCGGACTACCGTCCGCTTCGTCCTGCAGCTGTGCGATATACCATCCGGGCGCTGTTCCTTCCGGTACCATCAGTTGGTAGGAAGCGCCGCCGTCTATAGTGATGCTGTCACTTCCGCTGTTGTCCGTCCGGCTGCCAACGTACACATGCACATAGTACTCTCCGGCTACTCCCAGCACCACACGACCGGAGATGGTGCCTGCATTCCCTTGATTTCGAAGTGCGCTTCCACCGCTGACCTGGGTGAAATTCCCGTCTCCATTTCCAGACATAAGACTTCCGGAATAAGTACAGTCTTCCGCTTCCACCGCGGAGAATGGATCCTCCACAGGGTCCGGGGTGGGCGTGGGGGTGGGGGTTGGGTCGGGAGTAGGTGTAGGCGTCGGGGTCGGATCAGGATCACCTAGTTTGGTAAAGGTAAAGCTGTCAAAATAACACCACTGAGCGGTTCCCGTCGAGAGTGTGATTGTAATATCTCCCTTCTCCAGGGCTACGCTCTCCGCAACGGTGGTTTCTATCAATGGAATATTATCCGACGCTCCGCTGGCCGCCACATTGACCGGATAAGAGTTTCCATTGACTGTCAGTTCCGCACTGCCGGAATCATTGTTCTTCCCGGCCGTACGGGCTGTGATTTTATAATTTCCCGCTTCTGAGACATTCAGCGTATAGGTAAATGTATTCTCTCCTGTCAGGCGAAGTGCTGTTCTGCCGCTTATTTCACCTGCAAACAGTCCTTCCGCCGCCAGAGTAAAAGAACTGTTGGCCGCTTTTCCTCCATCTGCATCCACCTTCAGGGGCGGCATGGCCGGTTCTTCTATCGCCTCTGTGGAAAACTCGATTTTATCATAATAACACCAGGCAGACTTGGAGGTAATCACAAAGGTATGCTCTCCTGCTTCCAGTGATATGGGACCTGCCGGAATACTTGTCGTTTCCTCCCGCAGCTGTGCTATATACCATCCGGGAGCTGTTTTCTCGGGTATTATCAGTTTGTAGGCTGACCCGCCATCTATGGTTATGCTGTCGATTCCGCTGTTGTCCGTCCGGCTGCCCACATACACACGCACATAATAGTTTCCCGCTTCTCCCAAGACGACACGGCCGGAGATGGTGCCCTCCGCTCCCTGATTTCGAAGTGCACTTCCACCGCTGACTTGAGTGAAATTCCCGTCTCCATTTCCAGACGCAAGGCTCCCTGAATAGGTACAGTCTTCCGCTTCCACCGCGGAGAACGGCTCTTCCACAGGGTCCGGGGTCGGGGTTAGCTCCGGAGTTGGGGTAGGTGTTGGTTCTGGCGTCGGAGTTGGAGTCGGCGTCGGATCCGGATCGCTTAATTTGGTGAAGGTAATGCTGTCAAAATAGCACCACCTTGCTGTTCCCATTGAGAGTGTGACTGTAATATTTCCCACATCCAGGGCTACGCTCTCTGCAACGGTGGTTTCTGTCAATGGAATATTATCCGACGCTCCGCTGTCTGTTACCTGCACCGGATAGGTTTCTCCGTTCACCGTCAGATTCGCACTTCCGGAATTTCCGCTCTTTCCGGCCGTACGGGCTGTAATTTTATAATTTCCCGCTTCCGGAACATTCAGTGTATATGTAAAAGTATTCTCCCCCGTCAGGCGCAGTACCGCCCTGTCGCTGAGTCCTCCTGTAAAGAGTCCCGTCCCTCCCAGTTCAAAAGAACTGTTGGCAGCACTTCCGCACTCCCCGTACAGAGTCAGGGACGGTGGAGCGGGAAGCGGTTCGGTGGAGAACTCGATTTTGTCATAATAGCACCAAGAGGACCGGGAAGTAATTGTAAAGGTATGCTCCCCTGCCTCCAATGGTATTGCTCCCGCCGGGTTTCCAACGGACTCGTCCCGCAATTCCGCCGCGTACCATCCGGGTGCTGTCTTCTCAGGTATTATCAGTTTATAAGCTAATCCGTCTATGGTTATCTTGTCACTTCCACTATTTCCTACCAGGCTCCCCACGTACACACGCACATAATACGCCCCCGCTGCTTCCAGCACTACACTCCCGGAAATGGTGCACTCTGCTCCTGGATTTCGGAGTGCCGTTCCACCGCTGACCTGAGTGAAGTTTCCATCTCCATTCCCACTCCACATATTGTCGGAATAAGTACAGTCTTCCGCTTCCACCACAACAGTCCGGCCTTCCGCCGCTTCTGCGGAAATCGGCGTTACCAGCGACAATGCGGAAGATACGACCATACCCACAGCCAGAATAACCGCCAAAGACCTTCTGATACTACCACTTCTGATGCCCCTTCGTTTGTTTTTCATGCTCATACCCCCATGTCGTCTCCGGCAGCCTGTTTTTGCCCTGTTTTTCATAGGCTAATTGGCGCTCTCCCATCTCCGACCAGCATTATTTTTCTTCCGATATCCCCTTCTCTTCCGTTGTCCGTTCTTCCCTTTCCATATGAAGATAGACAGTGGGCGGAACCCCCATAACTCTCCTGAATGCTTTGGAAAATGACTGCAGGCTCTCATAATTCAACATTTCCGCCACTTTTGTCACAGTGAAATCTCCGTACCGCAGCAGATGCCTTGCCCGCTCAATTTTCTTCTGACTGATATATTTCTGTAATGTAATTCCCGTCACCTGGGAAAACACATGAGACAGATACGTATAGTTATACCCCAGCGCCTGTGCAATTTCCCGCAGACTTCCTATGGTTTCAATATTTTTGTCCACATACTGGATAATTTTATAAACCTCCGCGCTCGCAGAACGATTGTCTCTCTTTACAGCCATGGGGAAATTGTAAGCCGTCACAAAATCCCTGGCCGCCTGTATGATGATCTGTTCGCAATATCCACGGAGCATCACCGGCCAGAAATCCCGTTTTTCATACAGCTCATTGATTGCACGGATCAAAGGATACATAATGTCATTCTGGTCACGCACTACCATATACGGCTGTCGATAACAGTTCTGCAGGCTTTCCATATCCGGAGAATCCGGCGCACTGTGAAACCGAAAGCCAATGTAGGCAAATCGGAGAATATCCTGCTCCGAGGCCTGTACGGAATGCCGATGCCCCATGGAACATATCAGCACATCTCCTTCCTTCAGCAGAATCTGCTCTCCATCCACATAACTGTATCCCGATCCGGAAATCACGTACGTAATTTCGTTGACATACTGTTCATGCTCTTCAATCTGGTACCCATATTCGCAGGATATCTCCCCCAGCTGATACAGGTCGATAATCCCGCAGGGCCGCGGCGCATCCCAGAATTCATTGTCAAAATGAAATTGCTTTCCCAGCTTTTTATTCTCCATCTTTACCCATTCTTCATATACACAACATCTATACCGGCAATGTCACCCATGTGTCCGGCTGTTTCATCGCCTTATGTCCATACTCCAGGATTGTAATCACCTGAAGCGTCTCCTCTGCCGGAACACGGGGAACCCCATCCTCAAAAAAGCCCACAAGCTCTTTGATAAACTGCTGGTAAAAATCAGATGCACCCTGAATCACCACCGCATGATCTCCCCTGTAGTTGATTGCAACACTGAAATCGCATTCCCACCCCAGCTGCGTCATGGTGGCACATCTGCCGTCTCTGTAGCGCAGGATGAAACATGGGGTACTCTCCGTTCCCACATACATAATCTTTTCCACTCCTGCGCCCATCATACAGATAATCGGCTCCAACTGATGAATTCCATAATTTTCAAACATCCCCGGCCCTCTGCTGCTGATGGCATCAATCCCTTCCTTCGCCACATGATTGTATTCTCTGGAATAACGCAGTGCAGAGGTAGAGAAAAAGGGAGTATTTCCTTTGCGCGCCATCCCCACAATGTTCAGCGCCGCCTGCCGGTCTACTGCAAACGTTTTGTCCACATAAGTCGGCTTCCCGCTGGCCAGAGGCAATGCGCAAAGCTCTTCATGCATCTCCGGATTGTCAGGTGACATTACAATCAGACAGTCGCTCTTCTCTATCACCTCTTCTATGGAAGAAAGCAGCCGTATCCCCTGTTCCGCGCAGCACTGTGCGTTGGTCTTGCCCCCTTCATGCTCCACTTTTGCCCAGGCATAGGCTATCTCCATAGAACCTTCCGAAGCCTCCCTGATCCAGGCGGGATAATTTTCAAAATGATATTGATCCAGGTAGTAGTCAATGACTCCGATTTTTTTCATCTTCTATTCCATCCTTTTTCCTGATTCTGTTTTTATCATTTTACACAATTTCTTTTATCCCAAACAGGTTTGCTCTTCTGTTATGTATGGTTTCAATTTTTGTTTTTAAATTTCTCTTTGGATTTGATGCTTACTTCTCTACCGGATACCCGCAGGATAAAAGGATAAAATTGCAAATCAAAAGAGGGCTTATCGCCCCCTTTCATACTCTCCGGATTCAATTATAGCAAGCTTTCAATGCTGTATTCATCACTCCTCATTCAATCTGTATATTCTCAATCCATCAAACATCTTAAGCATTGCAAGCATGCACTCCATCGGGTCTGTATCCTTGTCCTGCGTTGCCTTGTCCAGTCTCTCATAGTTCCTCTGTGCCGCTTCCTCAGAAACGTCAAAACCACTGAATTCCGGAATCATATCCTTATGCCTGCGCTCCAGGTCTCTCTTGTCCTTATCAGGAGTATCATAGGTCCATCCCATATCATAATGCTCCTGGAGCCACCTCTGATGTTCCAACAACCCTATCTTCATAAGCTCCTCATCCGAGAATCTTTCGACCAGCTCAAAATCCACGGCTTTATCTGTGTAGAAGCATCCTATTGCGTTCATATATCTTGCAAATGCTTTTGCCTGATTAATGTTAGAAAGCTTATATTCTAAGGAAAGTGCTTTAAAGCTCTCCGCAAATTGAGTCTTCACACTTTCATCATTCAGGAACTGCTCCTCCTGTCCCGCAGCCTTCGCTTTTTTCCAATCAGAACTTTCCCAACGTCCGTTTAAAATCATTGCGAAATTGTAAAGGTGAATAAAATTACTGTCCGACAGATAGCTTCTATTCCCTGCATGAACATGTTCCGCCACACCGGTCTCAACAGAAAGTCCCATATCAGATAAATCTACAATACGTTCTATCTCTTCCTGGAAACCTGACATTCCATTTTTCTTAACATACATTCCGGAATAGGCTTTCAGACCCGGGGCCTTTTCTCCCTCCGGATTTTGCAGCCATTCGATATACTCGTCTTTAAATCGATTTACCTTTGTCATTTCTTTTTCATCGTATAAGTAGACTGCCTTAATAACATTCCCGGAAAAATCAAAGGTACATCCCATTGGATGCAATTCTTTCTTCGAATTGCGTCCATAGGCAGTCCTGTCCCAGCACTGTAATTCATCGCAAAGCATAAGCATATAGGCAAGCGGATGCAATTCCGCCTTAAAAGGCTTATTGGACTCACTCTTGTAATGCGCTATACTGAATTTGTATAAACTGTTATGCATCAATATCGCAGTAAGCACATCCAAGTGTACCGAATGCATTTCCAACTGCATTTCTCCAAATAATTTTTGAAATAAAACCGTTGCGCTGAAATAGGCATGGTCCATAAAATGGTTGGATTTATTCGGCTGTGTCGGCTTTTCAAGCAAGTCGGTAAGCATTTGCTCTTCCGTAAATCCATAAGCGACGCCCAGCTTTTTCGCCAGAACATGCGCGAACACTTCATCCGTGGAGGAAAAAGCTTTTCCTTCAAAAAGCTTTGCAAGCTCCCTTTTCACGTCTTCATTGATCGCCACAAAACGCTCCAACGCATGGTATGCCACAAAAGGCCTGTCTTCTCTCCTGTCTCCATCCACTTCGAAATAGGAGCATACCTGTTCAAAAGGAAGTTCAAAGGGATATCCGATATCGTGAAACAGGGAAGCCAGGCCCCAGTACTGCAGGTAATGGGCGGCCGCCTCCTGTTCCTCCCGGATACCATAGAACTTCTTGTATGTATCTCGGAATCCTTTATTTGATTCAAAGACAGCCAGCCCCAAAACAAACACATAGACGGAATGAGAATAATGATCTCTGTGTTTCATCAGAAGACCGCTTCCATTTGCCTCAAATTCTGATAGAAGTTCGATCATTCGCCTTGTCTTATCGTACTCTCCCACAAACATCTCAAGGTAGCAGAAGTACACATCAAATGCATCTTCCTTCTTCCCCGACTTCAGAAATCTGTCCACCGCATTCTCAAGGCAAAGCCTGTCTATATCCTTTTCCATATTGAAGGGGATCTGGTTCCTTTTTATACTTTTTCCGTCAAAATCAAGCTTTCCGTCTGTCCTGGACATGGCCCTGTCCTTATCAAATCTCAGCCCCTCGCAGCGTTCTCTGATAAAGGACAGCGCCGCTGCCTCCAGCGTGTCTGCCGCATAGTCTCTTTGCCTGATTGTTGTATTGTCCAACATTGTATATGCCATATTTTACTCTCACTTTCTGTTTGCTGCACGCTTTCACTAACCATTCAATATGCGTCAAACTTCACTTCAGTACTTCCCATATTGGATTTTGTTTAGATCCCACTCGCCTGATATAGCCTTTATCCCTCAATGAATCCAATGCCCTCTGCACTGTTCTTACAGTTTTGGAAATCCTATCTGCAATTTCAACCCTTGATGAATCTGGCTTCTGCTTCAAAATAGCAAGAACCGCCATCTCAGTTCCGTTCAAAGTGACATCCAAAGTGACACTTGGAATGTCACTTTGAAGTTCTGGCCTGTAGATGACAAACTTAAAACCATTCTCTCGGTTCTCATAGGAATATTTGATGCCAGCATCATTACACAAGCTGTTAATCCTTTTGAATCCGCTGCCAAACTGCTCTATGGATTTACTCAAATACAAAATTTTGGCAATCGCAGCGTTTCTAATTTCCGATTCGATATTGTCCTTTATGTATTCCTCTGGCTTATGTTTACTTGCATATTCCCCGGGACTGTAGACCGTGATCATACCCGGATGAACGCATATCTCATGGGTTGTCCGGCCATTATATATTGCATGCGCGAAACCATTTGCCAACACCTC
>CAQUWW010000055.1:0-14510 GCA_948896875.1 uncultured Acetatifactor sp.
TTCAAGGTACAAATAAAATTATATATTAATTATTGTGTCTTTTGACACCTTAATCATTATACGAAAGTCCGTATAGACACTTTCGTAACAGTTCAGACACCCCCTACCGCGAAGTCAAAATTGTATTCCGATGCAATTTTGCGAGACTTTCGAGCGCCAAAACGCATTTCTTTTGCGTTTTGTGTGCATCAGCGTAACAGTTCAGTGCCCTGTCTGAACTGTTACACACTTTTTTACCTTTGACTGCGAGTGGAAACCTGTAGTAAAATAGAGTAGCGGTTCGGGAATCTGCTGCTGTAAAATAGAACAAAAGGATCGCAGAAGACGAATGGGAGATTCAAATATGAACGACAATATGACAAAAAAAGATTCTTCGTTAACTGTTTCTACAGCCGGTGTCACACTGACCTTTTTCCAGGATACTCTGTGCTGCCGCGTGGAGGCTGGCGGTGGTGTCTGGGAACAGGCCTGCCCTCCCCGTATCGAGTGGAAGGACAGGACACAGGCGCTTTTTGCGGATGCACTTTCCATTTCGCACAGATATTACAGGAGTGGCGTTGGTACGGGAATTCTGTCCTCATATGACGGCTTTGCCGGCAGGAGTGTTTTTTCCTTTGAGACACTTGTGTGGATTGAAGATGCCACAGGACATGTGCGCTTTGAGCTGATTCCGGGAAAGGACGAGGAGGAATTTTCGGCCATACATTGGCCGGTGCCTTTTGCGTTTGATAAGCCTGTTGCATCTGCCTATACCGTAATGCCGGTGCTGCAGGGGCTGCTGATTCCCAATACCTGGGAGAATGCGGTGAGCAAACTGCCTTTTAACGGTCAAATGTGCAGCGCAGGAGCTTACATGCCCTGGTTCGGCCAGGTGGAGGACAGAAAGGGGTACATTGCCATCTGTGAACAGCCCTGGGATGCGGGATATGAGATAGACCATCCGGCAGGAGGACCCTACACGCATGTGGGAATGTATTTCCTGCCCAGTTTGGGAAAGCTTTCCTACAGGCGGATTACAAGATTTACCTTCCTGGAAGACTGTGATTACAATGATCTGTGCAAGGCTTACCGGGCCTACGTGAAAGAAACAGGGCTGTTCACAACGCTGGTGGAGAAGGCGGTGAGAAATCCGCTGGTTGCGAAGCTGGTGGGCGCGGCCATTGTACATAAGGGAATCAAGACCCACGTATCCCCGGATTCGCTGTTCTATGACAGAGAGCATCCGGAGAAAAACGATGTGGTAATTCCCTTTTCGGAGCGTACCCGGGAGATTCTGCGTTTCCGGGACAAGGGAATTCGGAAGCTTTATCTGCATCTGGACGGCTGGGGGAATCCCGGCTATGACAACAAGCACCCGGATTATCTGCCTGCCTGTGAGGAAGCCGGAGGATGGGAGGGGATGAAAGAGCTTTCCGACACCATCCGGGACTGCGGCTATATGTTCGGCCTTCATGATCAGTATCGGGACTACTATATGGATGCGCCTTCATTTGACAGGGAGTTTGCCTGCCAGGCGCCGGACGGCTCCATCTTTGACATGGCCCGCTGGGCCGGGGGACGGCAAAGCTATCTGTGCGCCACCCAGGCTCCCTATTATGTAAAGCGGAATTTTGAGGAGGTGTTGCGTCACGGCATTCATCTGGAGGCTTCTTATCTGGATGTGTTCACCTGCAATGAAGGAGATGAGTGCGCAAATCCCCATCACAGGATGACGCGGAAGGAGTGTTTTGAGTATCGCAGCGCATGTTTCCGATATTTGTGTTCAAAGGAAATCCTGCCCAGCTCTGAGGAGTGCGGAGACTGGGCCATGAGAGATCTTGTTTTCTGCCATTACGGGCCTTATGATTTTATGCTGGAAAAACCTGGCACGCCCAGACGGGGGATCCCGGTGCCGCTGTTTAACCTGGTTTACCACGATTGCATCATCCTGCCCTGGCCTATGGACAGACTGCCGGATACGGAGGATTATATGCTGTATGCGCTGCTGAACGGCGGCGGAGCCTATGTGGATAAGGATGGGGCTTATCCGGACTGTGACGGTGCCTTCGATGCGGCGAGAGAGCGGCAGCTGGAGGAGGACATTGCACGTTACCGGGTGGTAGCCGCACTGCAGGAGCAGGTGGCGCCGCATGAGATGGTACGCCATGAGTTCCTTGACGGGAATCCGGACAGACAGAGGACCTGTTTCGCGAACGGTACCCGGGTGACAGTGGATCTGGGAACCGGGGAGTATTGGATTGAGCATACCGAATCCTGAAGAGACGGAATAAACGAAAAACCGAATAAAAATGATACAAATATAAAAATTACATATGGACATCCGGTTTTGGATATGGTATACTTGGGCTCGTCGGAGAGGGCTTATCGTATAAAAGGAGAGAAGCTATGACATGGACGAATGAAGACCTGAAAGCATTGTCGGATTTACTTGACGAAAAGCTCGACAAAAGATTAGACCCCATGGGGAAGAAGCTGGACAAAATCGAGAGCAGGCTTGAGAAAGTGGAGAACAAAGTGACTACGATCGAGAGCAGGCTTGACCGGCTTGAGACAGATGTGGCGGCGGTGAAAAAAGGATTGACGGAAGTTCTGGGAGCGCAGATTAAAATGGACCGCAGAATTTCTGATATCTACAATCTGGCGCTGGACGCATGGGGACAGGGTGTGGAGAACAGAGCATGGCTTCAGAGAATGACAAAGTAATACATATGTGATTCCGGGCAGATCACAGACAAGGGTAAAGAGGGATGAATATTCCGGTCTTTGCCCTTTTTACATTATAGGAGAGTCCGTCTTCAGACGGACATGGAATCAGTAAGGTGCCACAGGTACCTTTTTATGTGCAGGCCCGCATAAATGTGAAAAACCATATATGCAAGTTTTTCACATGGAAATTTGCCGTTAAGGCGACAAGCGGGCCGTGCGGCGAGTAGTGGAGAAGAGTCAATATTGTCCATTGCACAGAAGCCATAAACAGCATATAGTAGAAGAGAGAGGAGGACAAGACTATGGAGAGAAATGCAAATCTGCAGGAGAAGAAAGGTCGGGAAGTCCGCATCCTGGATCCGGAGCTCCTGCGCCGTCAGAGGACGAATCGTGAGTATATCTATCATCTGGAGAATCGCTTTCTGCTGCTGAACTTTAATCTGGAGGCGGGGCGTGACACCTCGTCCAGCGAAATCGAGGGGATGCACGGGGGATGGGAGTTTCCCACCTGCCAGCTGAGGGGACATTTCCTGGGACATTGGCTGTCGGCCGCCGCAATCCATTACCATGCCACAGGAGACGAAGAGCTGAAGGCGAAGGCGGATGCCATCATCACGGAACTGGAGGCCTGCCAGAAGGAGAACGGGGGCTCCTGGGTGGGGCCGATTCCGGAGAAGTATCTGCATTGGATTGCCAAGGGAAAGAGAGTCTGGGCACCCCATTACACCATTCACAAGGTGTTTATGGGACTACTGGATATGTATGAATTCGCGGGAAACCAGACGGCGCTGAGAATAGCGGAGAACTTTGCGGACTGGTTCTACGACTGGAGCGGCGGCTATTCTCGGGAAGAGTTTGACGACATTCTGGACTTCGAGACCGGGGGCATGTTGGAGATATGGGCCCAGCTGTATGGTTTTACCGGCAAAGAAAAGTACCGGGAGTTGATGGACCGCTACTATCGGGGACGTCTGTTCGACCCTCTGCTGAGGGGCGAGGATGTGCTGACCAATATGCATGCCAACACCACCATTCCCGAGGTCATCGGCTGCGCAAGGGCTTATGATGTGACAGGTGAGGAAAAGTGGCGTCGGATAGCGGAAAGCTACTGGGATCTGGCGGTGACAAAGAGAGGCTGCTATGCCACAGGCGGACAGACCTGCGGTGAGATATGGTCGCCCATGAAGAAGCTTTCCGCCAGACTGGGACAAAAAGGCCAGGAGCACTGCACCGTCTATAATATGATGCGTCTGGCTGGCTTCTTATTCCGCTGGACCGGGGATCCGGCCTATCTGGATTATCAGGAGCGGAATCTGTACAACGGTATCATGGCCCAGGCCTACTGGCAGGGGAACTTTTCCCACGGATTTACCAGCCCTTATCCCACAAGCGGGCTGCTGACCTACTTCCTTCCGATGCAGGCGGGCTCCCGGAAGGGCTGGAGCAGCAAAACCGGCGATTTCTTCTGCTGTCACGGAACGCTGGTGCAGGCCAACGCGGCGTTCAACCGGGGACTTTATCATCAGTCCGGAAGAACCGTTTATGTGAGCCAGTATTTTGACAGCGAAGCCGTATTTGACGTGGAAGGCACGTCGGTGACTTTATTGCAGAAAAAGGATCCCTTAACGGGAAGCAGCCATCTGTCCAGCGATTCTTCCGCAAAGCAGTCGGTGCTGGAAGATACCAGGAAATGGCCCTCCAATCCGGACTGCCTGGTGCCCTGCCTGCGCGTACGGACGCCGGAGAAAGTCGACATGACGCTGATGATCCGGATTCCCTGGTGGATAGCGGGAAAGGCACAGATATTCGTAAATGAGAAGGAAGTCTCCTGCACGGAACAGGGAGGCGTTTTCATACCGCTGGAGAGAACCTGGAAGGACGGAGATGTGGTGCGGATTGTGCTGCCCAGAGCCGTGAAGGCGGAACCGCTGCCTGACAGAGAAGACACCGTGGCATTCCTGTACGGACCGGTGGTGCTGGCCGGACTCTGCGAGGAGGAGAGGCTTCTGCATGTGCCGGATACCGCCCACCCGGAAAGCATTCTGATTCACGACAATGAAAGAGAATGGGGCAGCTGGAAATCCACCTTCCGCACAGTGGGACAGGAGAGAGGCATCCGCTTCATTCCACTGTACGAGGTAGGCTACGATACATACGGAATTTATTTCCCTGTGAAGAGTTGAGAGAGAGCCGTCGCGCAGCGACTAATCAGGTGAAATCACAAGGCGCACGAGAGCAGATTTCATGAGAGCATTACCTCATGAAATCTGACTCTCCGAGGTGTGCGCCGCAGGGAGTTCACCCTTTAGAGCCGTCGCGCAGCGACTAAATTAGGAGGAACTTTTTATGAGTTTAAGAGAAAGCTATCAGCCGTATTTCAAGATGGGAGCAGCAATTCCCGGCAGGATTTTCAAGGAGGAAGCCACCCTGGCACACATCGTCCGGGAGTACAATTCCATCACCTGTGAAAACGATATGAAGCCCATGTTTCTTCTGGACGAGGCACGTAACTGTGCCGAGCCGGAGAAATACGACCGCAATCCGGCGGTGAAGTTTGACACCATTGAACAGTATATGGATTTTGCGAAGGAAAAGGGGCTTGGCGTCAGAGGACATACCCTTGTGTGGCACAACCAGACACCCAGGTGGTTTTTCACCGAAGGGTACAGCAAGGAAGAGGATGCGCCTCTGGCGGACCGGGATACCATGCTGGCCAGGCTGGAGAATTACATCCGCGGTGTCCTGGAAGCCATTCAGGAGAGATGGCCCGGCGTTATCTACGTCTGGGATGTGGTAAACGAGGCCATTGACAACGGAGGACTGCGGGAATCCCTGTGGACGAAGACCGTTGGGGAGGATTTCGTCATCCAGGCATTCCGTTTTGCCAGAAAATATGCGGACAGCAAGGTGAGCCTATTCTACAATGATTATGATACCTTTGTGCCCTGGAAGCGGGATGTGATCTGTGAGCGTATCCTGAAACCGCTTCTGGAGGAAGGCCTTGTGGACGGCATGGGCATGCAGGCCCATCTGACCATGGAGACCGATCTGGCTGAGTTTGAAAAGAGTCTGCAGGTTTTCGGAGCCCTTCCTCTGCAGGTGCAGGTTACGGAGCTGGATATTCACAATGCGGACCCGTCGGAGGCCTCCATGGACGCGCTGGCCGAAAGGTATGGGCAGTTGTTCCGGATTTTTGTGGACAACAAAAAGGAAGGAAAGGCAAATGTGACGGGAGTCACCTTCTGGGGACTTCATGACGGGATTACCTGGCTTACCTTTTTCAGAAAAGAAAGAAGCTACCCGCTGCTGTTCGATGAAAAGCTCCAGCCGAAGAAGGCCTATGAGGCTGTCTGCCATGTGGCGGAAGAAGCGGCTTTGAAGTAGAGGCTGAGCCCATAATCCGCTCGATATACTATGTCTGCCCTGCAGGAAAGTGTTTTAAATGATTTGTTCTGTGTTTGTTTTATTTTTCTTTAGAATTGTCTGTGTAATATTTTAAGAATTGCCCGCTATACTTGGTACTATCAAAAGAGACAAGATTTATACGGACAGGGAGAAATAACTACATGGCAATGAAGGAACAGACAGTGACGAAACAGATCATGACACAACAGCCGATGGTAAAACAGATCGTAACAAAAAGGCCGGCAACCAATCAGATAGCGACACAACAGCCTATGACAGGGCAGACAGAAAAATATAAAAAATGGGTGACAGCGGGAGTGTTGGTGCTGTGCCTGGTATTTACCGCGTTTTTGGGGAAAGCGTATTTCGACGGAAAGTTTGATTCGGTGGACAGCTTTCAGAAATATATGGCGGGATTCGGCCTGATGGCTCCGCTGTTTCTGGTGGCGGTGCAGGCTGCGCAGGTGGTGCTGCCCATTCTGCCCGGGCTTGCGGGCTGTGTGGCAGGAGCCCTTATGTTCGGCTCCATGGGAGGCTTCTGGTGCAATTACATCGGCATTTCCGCAGGCTCCATCATAGCGTTCCTGCTGGCCAGGAGATACGGAAGCGGACTTGTCAAAAGAATGTTTCCCGGGGAAAAGTACGAGAAATGGGCTGACTGGGCCGCCAAAAGCAAATTTTATACGGTAATATTGTTCCTCGGCATGGTACTGCCGCTGTTCCCGGACGATTATTTCTGCTACTTCACCGGGATTACCAAAATGAGCACCCGCAAATTTGTGGCAATTATCGTACTGGGAAAGCCCTGGTGCATTCTGGCATACTGCCTCATGACTTCGGCGGCGGTGGTGTAAGCAGCCGCCTGCGCAGCCACCCGGAAAGCCTTTTTTCAATCAGAGCGTGGCTGATCAGAGCCAGGGTTACGCTGACAGCAATAGCTGCGGCCGTACCTGCCAGAGCCCGGGGGCTGCAGGTGGAAAAGTCGAATACGGCTCTGTCCAGCAGCATCACGGGATAGTAATGTATCAAATATAAAGAAAAACTGATATCGCCAAGCCGCACAAGAGGGCCTGGCGTTTTCTTTGCAAAAAGACCGGCCAGAAAGCAGCAAAGCACGATGAGAAGGGCGGGCAGCCCCCACAGAATCGGTCTGCGGAATCCCAGAATGTCGATGGTCGGTTTCGTGACCAGAAGCCCTGCAAAACAGCCCACGCAGCCAAGAAGGCTCAGCGGAAAGCAGACAGAAGGAAGCTTTGACATCTGATACAGACGGGTAAGTCCCCAGGCCGCATAATAGGCGACGATTCCATAGATGAACTCCAGCATGACGGGATTCCCATAGAACGCCAGAGGCGCAGGGGCATTGGGAAGCAGCCGGGCGGTCAGGACCAGGACCAGCAGGAAGAGCGTGCAGAGGAGACCTCTGAATCGGTGACTGATACGCATGGCCAGCAGAAACAGCAGATAGAAAAACAGCTCGCAGTTTACAGTCCAGCCTATACGCATCAAAGGCTGGAGGACACCGCCCCCGATGTCAAAAGGAATGAAACAAAGACTTTTGATCAGGTATACCGGATTTGCCCTGGTCTGTTCGAACATGGATGGGAACAGGACAAGGAGCACAAAGGTGCCCACCGTCATCAGGTAATACAGAGGCAGGATACGAATCAGGCGTTTGGCCAGAAAATGCCGGCTGTCCCGGTGGGTGGAGAACATGATCATGAAACCGCTGATACAGAAAAAAATATCCACGCCGAAGGCGCCGCAATTTAAGAAGCGGATGTGCTCCAGCACGATGAACAGGGCCGTTATTCCCCGTAAGGCCTGAATGGAGTCAAAATGCATCTGATGAAAAGCAAGGTGTTCTTGTTCCATGAGTATCTCCTTTGCCAGGATACGTTTTCCAGGTCCCGGAATGTATCCTTCTGCCATTATACTCCATCTCATTCTAAAAATCCAGAGTGGCTGTCTTTGCAAAAAACAGCAATCCTCTCTTGCGTTCCGGCCCGGTATCGTTTACAATTATTTTAGAAAGTATGCGTTGCGGAATGAAATAGAGTAGAGGAGGATAAAGGGATGAAACTGATTTTTGTTGGCGCGGCCCATGAAGTGACAGGAAGCTGTCATTATCTGGAAGTCGCAGGGAAACACATTCTGGTGGACTGTGGTATGGAACAGGGCGTGAATGTCTTCGAAAATGTGCCCCTTCCTGTAGAAGAATCACGGATCGATTATGTTTTTCTGACCCATGCACATATTGACCATACAGGCCTGCTTCCTCTCATATATGCAAAGGGGTTCCGCGGGCAGGTATATGCCACGGACGCCACGGCGGATCTGTGCAGCATTATGCTGCGAGACTGCGCGCATATTCAGCTGATGGAGGCAGAATGGAAGAACCGCAAGGCGAAGAGAAGCGAATCTATCTCCGCAATGGAGCCTTTGTACACCATGGAGGATGCGGAAGGGGTAATCAAAAGGATAGTGCCCTGTCATTATGACACGGAAGTGAAGGTATGTGAGGGAGTGACCATTCGCTTTACGGATATCGGACATCTTCTGGGGTCTTCCAGCATTGAAGTATGGCTGACGGAGGAAGGCCATACGAAGAAAATCGTCTTCTCAGGAGATATCGGGAACAAGAATCAGCCATTGCTTCACAGCCCCATCTGCACCAAAGAGGCGGATTACGTGGTCATGGAATCCACCTACGGCGACAGACTCCACGGTGCGGAACGACCGGATTATGTACATGAGCTGGCCGCCATTCTGAAGGAAACTTTTGACAGAGGCGGCAATGTGGTGATTCCTTCCTTTGCGGTAGGCCGGACCCAGGAGCTGCTCTTTTTCCTGCGCAAGATCAAGTCTCAGAGGCTGGTAAAGGGACATGAGAATTTCCCGGTGTATGTGGACAGCCCGCTGGCGGTGGAGGCCACAGGTATCTTCCAGGACAATCGTATGGAATGCTTTGCCGGAGAGGCCCTGTATCTGGTTCAGGCGGGAATCAATCCCATTTCCTTCCCGGGATTAAAGCTTGCAATCACCAGTGAGGAATCCCGGGAGATCAACTTTAATGAGACGCCTAAAGTCATCATTTCCGCTTCCGGTATGTGCGAGGCCGGACGTATCAGGCACCACCTGAAGCACAACCTCTGGAGGCCTGAATGTACGATTCTCTTCGTGGGCTACCAGGCGGTGGGAACGCTGGGCAGACTGATTGTGGACGGAATCGATGAAGTGAAGCTGTTCGGAGAGTCCATTCAGGTCAGAGCTGAGATCAAGAAGCTGGTGGGCATGAGCGGTCACGCGGACAAGAACGGATTGATCGAATGGATCTGTGGTTTCGAGGAAAAGCCGAAAAAGGTGTTTGTGGTGCACGGCGAGGACAGCGTGTGTACCGGTTTTGCGGAGTGTCTGAAGCTTGAGTATGGGCAGCGTACTTATGCGCCGTACAGCGGGACTGTGTTCGACCTGCTTTCCGGCAAGCTGGAATACGAGGCAATGCCTGTTCCGGTAAAGAAGAAGGCGAAGAGCGTTGTCTCTACCGTCTATGCAAGACTGCTGGCCGCCGCACAGAGGCTGCTTAATATGGTGAAGCAGATTGACGGTATGCCGAATAAGGATATGGCTAAGTTTGCGGATCAGATCAACTCTCTCTGCGATAAATGGGAGTAAAATAGGAGCGAGGACCAAAGGAGAGAATGCCATGAATATGATAGCGGCAGTGGACAAAAACTGGGCCATTGGAAGGAAGGGACGACTTCTGGTCAGCATCCCGGGCGATCAGAAGCTGTTTCGGGAGGAGACTATGGGGAAGGTGGTGGTTCTGGGACGCAGGACCCTCCGGACCTTCCCGCAGGGGATGCCTTTGCAGGGCAGGACCAATATTATCCTCACCAGGGATATGTCCTTTGCCGTAAAAGGGGCGGAAACAGTCCATTCTCTGGAGGCTTTGAAGGAAGCGCTGAAGCCGTATTCGCCCCAGGATGTCTACTGCATCGGCGGTGAGAGTATTTACCGTCAGCTCCTGCCCTGGTGCGATACGGCACATATCACCAGAATAGATCACGCCTACGAGGCGGATGCCTGGTTCCCCAATCTGGACAGGGACCCGGAATGGGAAATCACCGCGGAGAGCGATGAGCAGACTTATTTTGACATTGCTTATACTTTTTTCCGGTATGAGAGGAGAAAATAAAATCGGACATATTGACTTTTTATCGAAAAAGGATAATAATGTTACCAACAAAATACAGGAAAGAAGGGATAACAATGGATAAGAAAAATATAGATTGGAGCAATATCGGTTTTGGATATATGCAGACGGACAAGCGCTATGTCTCCTTTTTTCAGGACGGCGCATGGGACGAAGGCGTTCTGACGGAGGATGCCAATGTGGTATTGAATGAATGCGCTGGAGTCTTACAGTATGCGCAGACCATATTTGAAGGATTGAAAGCCTATACTACGGAGAACGGCCATATCGTTGCATTCCGGCCGGACCTGAATGCGGAGAGAATGGAATCCTCAGCAAAGCGTCTTGAGATGCCGGTATTTCCCAGAGAGCGTTTTGTGGACGCGGTGACGCAGGTGGTGGAGGCGAATGCCGCTTATGTTCCACCCTATGGCAGCGGCGCGACCCTGTATATCCGTCCTTATATGTTCGGGTTCAATTCCGTGATCGGGGTGAAGCCTGCGGACGTGTATCAGTTCAGAATCTTCTGTACCCCTGTGGGTCCCTATTTCAAGGGCGGCGTGAAGCCGCTGACAATTCGTGTCAGTGACTTTGACCGTGCGGCGCCTCACGGAACAGGGAACATTAAAGCGGGGTTAAACTATGCCATGAGTCTGCATGCGATTGTTACCGCCCATCAGGAAGGCTTTGACGAGAATATGTATCTTGATCCCGGTACCCGTACGAAGGTAGAGGAGACCGGAGGGGCCAACTTCCTCTTTGTAACCAGAGACGGAAAGGTAGTGACGCCGAAATCGGACAGCATTCTTCCTTCCATTACGCGCCGATCTCTGCTCCATGTGGCAAAGGAATATCTTGGATTGGAAGTAGAGGAGCGGGAGGTGTATCTGGAGGAAGTGAAGGACTTTGCGGAATGTGGTCTCTGCGGTACTGCGGCAGTGATTTCTCCGGTGGGGAAGATCGTGGATCACGACAGGGAAATCTGTCTTCCCAGCGGCATGACCCAGATGGGACCTGTCACAAAGAAGCTGTATGATACGCTGACCGGGATTCAGATGGGCAGAATCCAGGCTCCCGAAGGCTGGATTCATGTGATACAGTAAGTTTCCGGGTATGGATATGAAGTTTGGAAGAACAATGAAAAGGGCAGTGTGTGTACTTCTTGCCGTGATGCTGCTCACTGCCTGTGGAGAGAAGGGCAGAGGCACAAAAGTAGTATTTACCACTGGGCTGGGAAAGGATGAGGTGTTTCGAATCGGCGATGGGATCTGTACCTTACCGGAGCTGATGGTCTATCTGACCAACACACAGAATCAATACGAAAGTGTCTACGGCCCGGAGGTATGGGATGTCTCTCTGAACGGCGTCACTCTGGAGGAAAATGTAAAGGAGACAGTGCTGGCCAAAACCGCTCAGATTAAAACCATGTATCTGTTGGCTTTAGAACGGGAAGTGGAGCTGGACGAGACGGAGGATAAGCGGGTGAAGCAGGCCGCCACAGAATATTTTTCCTCCCTGAGCGCTACGGAAAAGGAGCTGATAGGAGCGGATGCCGGGACCATCGAGCAGCTGTACCGGGAATATGCTCTGGCGGACAAGGTTTATCGGTATATTATTCAAGATGTGAATCCGGAGATCAGTGATGACGAAGCGCGCACAATTACGGTGCAGCATATTCTATTTCGCACATATGCTGTTGACGGTGCGGGTAAGCGGGTGGAGTATTCCGATGAAAGGAAGCGGGAAGTTTACAATCAGGCTTTGGAAGTATATGCAAAGGCTGTGGAGGAGGATGCTGACTTTGTGGAGCTGGCCTCCCGTTACAGTGAAGATTCCGCAATTACCCTTTCCTTTGGAAAGGGAGAAATGGATGCCGCCTTCGAGGAAACAGCTTTTTCTCTGGAAACCGGACAGATCAGCCAGGTGATCAGGACAGAGGATGGGTATCATATCATCAAATGTATCAGTACTTTTGACAGGGAGCAGACGGATTTGAATAAGCTTGCCATTGTGGAAGAGCGGCGCAGGGAAGTGTTTGGGCAGGAATATGATGCCTTTGTGGAGACACTGGCCCGTCAGCTGAATGCCGCCCTGTGGGAGGAGGTTACGCTGCTGCATGATGAACAGGTAACGACCGCAGGATTTTTTGACATCTATGCGAAATATTTTCCGGAGTAAGGAGCTTTCATTCCAAAACCTTGTTTAGAAAAATTTTAGAAAACAGACAAAAGCCCATTTTATGGGCTTTTTCTTGTAATTATTAGCACTCTTCCAAAATGAGTGCTAATTTTGTCTTGACTTTTGGCAAAGTCGGTTTTAAACTAAATTTCAGGGTTTCCAAACCAGGTTTATAAATTAGAAATAAATATAGAAAGGAATGATACAAAATGGCAGTAAAGAGTGGTAATTTATCTATCAACAGTGAAAACATTTTTCCGATTATCAAAAAGTGGCTGTATTCTGACCATGATATTTTCTACAGAGAGTTGATTTCCAATGGCTGTGACGCCGTGACAAAGCTGAAAAAGCTGGACATGATGGGGGAATACACATTACCTGAGGGTTACAAGGCCCGGATAGATGTGGTGGTCAATCCGGAGAAGAAGACCCTGACCGTCACCGATAACGGCCTTGGAATGACGGCGGAAGAGGTGGAGGAATACATCAATCAGATCGCTTTTTCCGGAGCGGCTGATTTCATTGAGAAATATAAGGACAAGAGCAATGCGGACCAGATTATCGGGCATTTCGGTCTGGGATTCTATTCTGCTTTTATGGTGGCCGATGAGGTGCATATTGATACCCTTTCTTACAAGGAAGGTGCGAAAGCCGTTCATTGGGAGTGCGACGGCGGCACGGAGTATTCCATGGAGGAGGGCGGCAGGACGGAGGTGGGTACTTCCATCACGCTGTTCCTGAACGAGGACTGTCTGGAGTTCTGCAATGAGTACAAGGCCAGAGAGGTAGTGAAGAAATACTGTTCCTTCATGCCTACGGAGATCTATCTGTCCAAGGCGGATACCACGGAGACCCAGATCATCAGAGAGGATGAGAAGCAGGAAGACGATGTGGTACTGGAAGTGATCCAGCCTGAGAAGAAGGAAGAGAAGAAAGAGGAAAAGAAGGAGTCCGCAGACGGGGATGCGGAGACCGGAGAAGAAGAGAAAGAAGAGGAGAAAGAGCCGGAACCTGTCAAGCTGAAGATCAGGAAGCGCCCCGAGCTGGTCAACGAGACCCATCCTCTGTGGACAAAGCACACCAACGACTGTACCAAAGAGGAATATCTGGAATTTTACCGCAAGGTATTTCATGATTATAAGGAGCCTTTGTTCTGGATTCATCTGAACATGGATTATCCGTTTAATTTGAAGGGAATTCTGTACTTCCCCAAGATTAATATGGAATATGAATCTATTGAGGGAACCATTAAATTATACAACAATCAGGTGTTCATTGCGGACAACATTAAGGAAGTCATTCCGGAATTCCTGATGCTCCTGAAGGGTGTTATCGACTGTCCGGACCTGCCTTTGAATGTGTCCAGAAGCGCATTGCAGAATGACGGCTTCGTGAAGAAGATTTCCGAGTATATTTCCAAAAAGGTGGCGGACAAGCTCTCCGGAATGTGCAAGACGGAAAAGGAAGAATATGACAAATACTGGGATGACATCAGCCCCTTCATCAAGTTCGGCTGCCTGAAGGACGACAAGTTCTGTGAGAGAATGAACGATTATATTCTGTTCAAGAATCTGGACGGCAAGTATCTGACCCTGCCCGAGTGTCTGGAAGTGAAGCCTTTAGGGGACGGGGAAGCGCAGGAGGGTGAAAAGCCTTCGGATGACAGCGCGGAAGAAACGAGAGTCTCCGGAAGCGCAGTAGATGAAAACGGCGAGAAGGTGGAAGCGGAAGTCGTCACCGACGAGGCGGACGGAGAAGAGAAGGCCGAAGAGGAGAAAAAAGAGAAAACCATCTACTATGTGACGGATGAACAGCAGCAGGGGCAGTATATCAAGATGTTCCGGGATAACGGCATGGATGCGGTGATCCTGACCCATAATATTGACCAGCCCTTTATCCAGCAGCTGGAGTCGAAGAATGAAGGCGTGAAGTTCCAGAGAATTGATGCGGATGTGACGGAGGCTCTGAAATCCGAGACTTCCGAGGAAGACGGAAAAGAGCTGGAGGAGCAGGAGAAGGCTCTGGG
>CAQUWW010000055.1:14520-16869 GCA_948896875.1 uncultured Acetatifactor sp.
AAGGTAGAGCGGCTGAAGGATGAGAAGATTTCCTCCATGATTACCTTGTCCGAGGAATCCAGGCGTATGCAGGATATGATGAAGATGTATTCCATGCCCGGTATGGACATGGGCGGCTTCGGCAATGAAGGCGAGACTCTGATTCTGAATGCAAATCATCCGCTGGTTCAGTATGTCAACGAGCATCAGGAGGGTGAGAACGTGGACATGATCTGCGAACAGCTCTACGATCTGGCGAAGATTCAGCATGCGCCCCTTGCGCCCGAGGCTATGACGAAATTCATTGCCAGAAGCAATGATATTATGATGATGCTGGCGAAATAATTTAAGCTTTGAACGGAAAAGTCCCACAGGAACCAATGTCCTGCCGACAGGCAGTGTTCCTGTGGGATTTTAAACGGTATTTACCCCGGTTCCGAGATTCTCGTAACACCCACATAAATTTCCGACACCTCATACCAGGTGGGATAGTCTGTGACGCCGGTCTGGGGCAGGTTGAAGACCCCCTGGAAAGTGCGGACAGCCTCGGCGGTGGCAGGACCGTAAATGCCGTCTGCCGTGACAGTGGGAATGGCAGGATAGTTCCTTGCAATGCGGTTCAGCTGTATCTGGAGCTGCCGTACTTTTTCGCCGGAAGAACCTATGCTTAAGTCATAGCCGGGCCAGGAAGAGGGAACACCGGAAATGAAATCCGCCGTATTGATATACATATCATTGCCATAATAATATCGAATGATGTCGATAGCGGAATATCCCTGCTCTGCCAGATACATAGATCCCCATTGGCTTAAACCCGAACAGGTAACTCTGCGGCCGTCACAATAAGAAGTGAAAATGGGCTGCCGCACGCCTGGCCGGGACAGATAATTGGCGAAGACAGTATCTACGAGATAATCAATATTTTTAAAGATATTTCTTCCATAGACCCATTTCTGGTCGTAGGCCGTGGAGGAAGTAATGGTGAAATTGTATCCCTGATTGCGATACCACTCGGTGAACACACGATTTAGCGTAAAGGACATAATCACTAAAATGTTCGCATAGAGGGCGCTTTCAGGCCAGGTGGAATAGATTTCGCAGGAAGCCACATTTTTAATGTAGTCCTTGTACCGTACCCAATAATTGCGTGCGGTGGAATCACTGGGGACCCCGTCATGTACGATGACATATTCGGGAATCACCACACGGCTCAGAACGATTTCTCCGCTCTCAGCCATAGGCTTGATTTCCTCTTCGGGTATTTTGGGAGGGAAATCTCCGAACAGAGTATGGGCCGGGATGATGACGACCTTTTCCTCTTCTTCTGTGGTAGCCAGAGGATTCATTCGGACAGGCTGCAGGGAGAGTTCGCCTGCAAAAATTTCGGAACCGGATACCAGTACCGGCTCATACCCTTCCGCAGTTATTTCAATATTATATTCAGAGTAAGGCTGCTGTTCGTTTTCCGGCTGAAGAGATAAATCCAGGGGAGGGGCAGGCAGCTCGATGACAGGAGTCTGACCGGAGCTGTCGGTAGTGAGGACATTCAGCGGGGACTGGGGATCACCGGTGAAGGAAATGGTGACCGTGGCGTTCTCTATGGGAACCAGTCCAAGAGAGGAAACCACACTGACTTTGATGGTGCCGGTGTAGGACATGGCGTCAGTATCGGCCACAGTATCGGCAGCGGTGTCCTGCGGTTCTGTTAAGATGGTGTCTGTATCAGGCATAAGCGTCCTTGTGCGCATGCTTGCGCAGTGAAATAGAGTTATATTATCCTATGCGGCAGATGGAAAAAGGTTACTGAAAAAACATTTTACTTTTCGGAAGAAAGCAGGTAAAATAGCAGAAGCAGGAACGGAGGACGAGATGGAAAAACGAGAAGCGGTTGAAATATCCGTAGAAGAAATGGATCCCACCTTTCTCT
Source organism: uncultured Acetatifactor sp. (assembly GCA_948896875.1). Lineage (GTDB taxonomy): Bacteria > Bacillota > Clostridia > Lachnospirales > Lachnospiraceae > Acetatifactor. The sequence continues at coordinate 16,427 of CAQUWW010000055.1, forward strand.
TTATATGGAAAGGAACCAGGCATAAAAATTGCGGGAAACCGGAATACCACAGTCATGAACATCTGGAGCTGGCTTATATCCTTTCCGGTGAGGGAAAGTATCGAATTGAAGACAAGATTTATACCATCCGGGAGGGAGACCTGCTTATGATCAACCCGGGGGTGAGGCACCAGGCTTTGATCTGTCCGGAAGCAGAAATTCCGGCCACGGAATTCTTTGTAGGCTTTTCTGATATTCAGATTACGGGCTGCCCTGCCAATTATATGCCCCTTCCCAATGGGGAATATGTGTTCCATACCACGGGAGAACTGAGCCAGAGGCTTTTCAAAATCTGCTCCTCCATGGAGGCGGAAAACGCGGTGCGAAGGCAGGGCCGCTATTTTATGCTGAAATCATACCTGATACAGATGCTGCTTCTGGTCATCCGGGAACAATGCGAGCCT
>CAQUWW010000055.1:16879-17673 GCA_948896875.1 uncultured Acetatifactor sp.
GAGCCTATGGAGCGGCCGAAAGGTTGTGCTTTTGAATCTGCGAACAAAAAATATGTGGTGGAACAGATCGTAGACTATATCGGGGATCATTACAGTGAGAAAATTTCTCTGGACCAGATAGCGGAAAATATGTATCTCAGTTCTTTTTATATTTCCAGGATTTTTAAGAGTGAGACGGGGAATACTCCTATTCGTCACCTGATTAATGTTCGACTGGAAAAGGCAAAGGAGCTTCTGGAGAATGGCTATCAGGGGAGCATTCAGGAAGTGGCGGCTATGGTGGGATATGACGATGCCTACCATTTCAGCAAGCTGTTTAAGAAGCGGTATGGGATTTCACCCTCTCAGGCCAGAAGAAGCTCGTAGCACCTGAGCTTGTTACATTTTTAACTTATCGAAAAAGTGTTTTCAAATGCCGTGGAATCTGATACAATCATTCTAGTTAGCAAGGGAGCGCAGGCGCGGCCCGGGACGGAGGGAAAGCATCTATGAGATATTATTTTGAGTCGGTTGTTGAGAAAAAAGAAAATGGATATATGATTCGGGTTCCGTTCAACGTATGGGAAGTCAGCAGACACAGGGATGTCATTCAGGGGGAGGTTGTATTGGACAACGGAATTATCCAGTGTGAACTGCTTCCGATAGAGAAGGGGAATTATGAGATTCATATCGCGGACAGCGATGCTGTGAGTTTGGAGCTGGGAGTGACCCACAAGATTTTGCTTCACATCACGGGCAGCCTGATTCGCATGGATCAGAACAGTCCCTATGATTTCGAGAATCCGATTCGGTAG
>CAQUWW010000056.1:0-3924 GCA_948896875.1 uncultured Acetatifactor sp.
ACCTGACTACATAACGCCAGCCATATACGTTTAACCAGTACAGTACGGTAAATTCCGGTGTCATATATTTTAATAAGGCACATTTGGACATTCATACGAATGTTGCGGATATCACTTCTCCCGGCATACAGACATACTGTCAATATGCTGTCAGCATGTCATCAGTTCCAGAATTTCCTCCATCCGCTTCGCTCCCGGTACGTCTTCCGTCCAGTCTCCTGTCCGAAAGTTCCCATGGGTCCTGGCATACCCAATCCCCGGCTCCCAGAGCCGGCTTCCAATGCCGTTCTTGTTTTCTATCAAAAGGAATTTTCCCCGTTCCTACTCCCTTCCGGTTTTGGTCAAATGCAGCCTTGCGGCACATTCATCCGTGAGTCCTTCCATTATGAACTATTTCTACTATTAACTTTGATTCCCCATAAAACGCTGCACTGCCTTCTCGCAAGCCAAATCTTAAAACCTTACTTCGTATACTAAGAGGGGTACTATACACTCTAAAGAGGCATGTTATACGCTCTCTTTTATAAGCCTAGCTTTCCTCTCCGGTTTTTTCACTTCTCCCGCGACTCAGCACATTCCGCGCCGTATTCTCCCGCTCGGGCAGCTCCAGCCAGCATGCCTTACAGTGAAAAACGCCTTCCACCTTCTCTCCAGCGGCCCCGCACTCGCTGCACTCACTGCTGATGCCTTTTCCAAATACTTCCACAAGCTCTATGGAGCGTTCCCTGCATTTCTGTGTCAGTCTGCTCTTCACATAACCCTTCTGCCACATACTGGCGGAAGCATTGTATCTCCTGTTCACCCCGGCCTTCGATGTCCCCGGCAACTTCGGAAGGTAAAGTACCTTCGGCTTTTCCGTTTCCAGCATCCGGTTAATCTCTCCGTTAATGTAAGTGTGCAGTGCTGCTTCCAGTCTGGCTTTTCCGGCCGTATACTTTTTTCTGCCCGGATTGTTTGCCGCATTTCTGCGGTGCCTGGGTACCCTTTCCCGCACATAATCTGCCAGCGCGGCCTGGTACTCCAAGAATTTCTCCCCATAACGGTTTCCAGTGCTTGTCACAAACATGCATCGCATTCCCATCGCAAGTCCTACTTCATTACAATATCCCTCAGGGTGCTTTGCCCTTACCTCCACCGGGATAGCGATGGTAATATTTCCGTCCTCCGGATAGAGGCGAACATAGAGCTGTCTGGTATAGCGATTGTTGTCTGTCAATGGAATGAATAGTCTCTGCCTTTTTTCCTTCATGGCAAGGTAGATTCCATGATCGTCATACCGATAGGCTTTTGCGGAGACACTGAATCCCTCCGCCGCATCCGTATGGGGCTGCTTCAAGTGCCTGCGGATCTGTCTGCGCAGATACTGGTTCAGGCGGTGTTCATCCACTTTTTCACGAATCTCGTCATAGGTCCTCTTCCACCCCTCCGTCAGCGAGAACTCCTCTCCCTTCAGAATCGCTTCAAAGCACTGACTCTGCTTCATGACAAAGCGTAGATAATGTCTGTCTTCCTGTGTCAGATTCGGATTGTCGCGGATATTTTTCTCAACCCTTGCTTTCGTATGAGACCAGCGGCTTTTGATGTCGCCCAGAGCATCGAATATCGCAAGGTAAAAGTAAACCGAAGGAAGTCCCAGCCTCTCCCGCAGGCCGCACCTGGTCATTTCATTCTGCGCGGTGTAGCCGGGATAAATCTTTTCCAGTCCATGGATGCCGCTGTATTTGCTGTAAACGTAATTTTTTACGCTGTTATAATCCCCTGCAATCTCAAGGAGCTTCTCCATATCCGCCTTCGGAACAGGTTCCTTGTTGTACTGATATACGGTTTTGAATATGGTTTCCTGAGACATCCATCTCCCGTTCCTTTGGTCCCGATTCTGGTCATGGTTCTGACGCATCGGGCAAAAGCCTTTTCCTGAGCTTTCTAGTGGCTCTCCACGTACTTTGCCTTGTCAGAACTTTTCGTGGAAGATTAAATTCTGCGAAAAATTTCAGTCAACAGAGACTATGCCAATTATATAGATTATCCGATTTTTTGTCAATCCCTTTTGACAATTTTGGGATTGTGGTAATTTCAGTCATTTTAACCGGAGCTTTTCAATGTTTATATCGGCAGAGGATTCAGATTTTTTACCCCATCAAACTTTTTTGAAACAGTAAATTCATCTATTTACCGTCAGAATTCTGGTCAGGATACCCCCAAGCGTAAGGAAACAATATTGATTTTATGTAGGGAAACTAAGGTCATATAGGTTTCTTTTTTTATACCATTTACCGTCAGAAAAATGGTCAAAGAAGATTCAAAGATCAAGAAAACAGGACAATATCAGGTGATTTTCGCAGAATTTAATCTTCCACGAAATTTTTGCATAAAATTTTACCCCAAATGAGATGGCTCCAAACAGTCATCATAGTTTATGCAAAGATTTTTCGCCCCACTTCCCAGAATCCAGAATGATATTTATGTCATACTTCATGATATTGGTTTTCTTAGATTGACATTTTGTTATAATTAAATATAATAAAAGGTAAGGAAAGTAAGGAATTAAAGAAGGGAGATTATAAATATGGAATTAGCAAAAGTAACGTCAAAAGGGCAAATTACAATCCCAATCGCTATCAGAAATGCGCTTGGAATACGAGAAGGAGACAAAATCCTTTTTATGGAAGAAGGAGATAGAGTTATTTTAACCAATGCCTCCACAAACGCTTTGCTAAAAGCGCAGGAGGCTTTTCAGGGTGTGGCCGAAGAATTAGGCATTAAAAATGAGCAAGATGTTATAAGACTTGTAAAGGAAATTCGTGCAGAAAGAGGAGAACAATATAAATGCGAATCATGTTAGATACAAATATCCTGATTTCAATGTTGCTTTTCCCAAATGAACACTTCAAGCAGATTTTGGATTATATCACAAGAAATCACAAACTGGTTTTATCCTCTTTTATAATTGACGAATTATCTGCCGTTGTAGTCCGAAAATTCCCTCAAAAAAGGTATGCTATTGATTCTTTTTTATCGGACTTGTCGTATGAGCTTGTTTACACACCCCGACATATGCCGGGAAATCTTTTTAATATCAGAGATATAAATGATTATCCAGTGCTCTATACCGCCATTATTGAAAATATAGATATCTTCATTACAGGTGACAAAGATTTTCGGGATGTAGATATTGAAATGCCAGAGATTATGACACCGGTAGAGTTTTTAGAAAGATTTATTATCAACTGTTCCGATTAAATCCTGTTTAACACCGAACGACAAAATCCCCCTCTTAAGGGGGATTGTCCATGGAATGCCCGTCTTCCATTAATGCCTTTATGGGCAGCGATCAGGCTGTCTGCTTCCCAAAGTCTCCTTTCTGAGATAATGCATTGTAGTCACTTCACCCCGCAGCCTTCGGAAAGCTCAAAATCACCTTGAACAAATCCCCGTCAATCACAATCTCCATCCTCCCGTTCTGCAGTTCCACCAGACTTTTGGCGATAGACAGCCCCAAACCATTCCCCTCCATATGTCTGGACTTATCGCCCCGCACAAATCGTTCCTCCAGCTCCTCCGGTGAAATGTTCAACGCATATTTGGACATATTCCGGAAAACAATCAATACCCTGCCTTCCGCTTCCTCCACGCTCAGATAGACTCTGGATTTCTCCTGCGCATATTTACAGATATTGTTCAACAGATTATCGAATACCCGCCATAGGTGTCTGCCGTCTGCCATGATTTTCACCGGCTCCTCCGGCTGTCTGGCAATCAGATCCAGTTCTTTTTCTTCCATTCGCTGCTGATATTCCCCCACCGCCTGAGAGAGCAGGACTCCCACTTCGCAGAGCTCCGGATTCACTTCCAGATTGCCTGTGGTAGCTTTGGAAGCCTCCATCAAATCCTCCAGCAGCTTCTTCAGGCGCCTGGACTGACGCA
>CAQUWW010000056.1:3934-17578 GCA_948896875.1 uncultured Acetatifactor sp.
TTCTGCTATTTTGGCAATTTTTTCTCCTTCTTTACCACCGGATTCAATCGTTCCCTCTTCCCTGTCGGAAGTGCTGCCGTTCCCCATCTCCACTTTGCGGAAAGGAGTCGCTGTCTCCTCACAGATCAGGTCAGCATAATTGATAATAGAGGTTAAGGGCGTCTTGAGATCATGGGACACATTGGAGATCAGTTCTGTCTTGAGATGCTCGCTCTTCATCCGCTCCGCCACTGCCCTGGCCATTCCCTGTCCCAGACTGTTCAGATTCTCCCCGTGCTCCCTGAAATCTCCAAACATTCCGGAAGTATCCACCACGTTTTCCGCTCTGCCCTCTGCCAACGCTCTGCTGGCTTTCAGCAGCTTTCTGCAGACCAGAGCGATGTACATAATAACCACCAGCAGAATGACTTTCTCCAGCGCCCACAGTAGTACGCCCTCCGACTCCCGTACATACAGAATCACCCCTATAAATTCCAGAATGCACAAACCCAGATATGCAACGACTGTAGTGATAATCAGCGGAATCCCCTGGATCAGATGGTTACATTCCCTTCCCAGAAACCGTATTCCTCTCCCGATTCCCCGCAATACCAGATAAATCAGGCTGTACCTCCAGCATTTTCCCAGCTTTACCCGCAATGCGAAATCCATGCAGTAAAAGGTCAGCCAGATGAGCAGCACGGTTCCTCCCAGTGCCAGAAAAATCACCTGCGAAAGATCATCCATGGGTGCCACATTGATCAGAATAGATACAAAAAAGAGTGCGCCTCCGCCAAATATCACCGTCAATACATCCAGCGGAATTCCGGTCAGCGCTCCGGGCACAATGCCCTGTTCTCCATTGCGATGCCCGGCGCTGCACAGTAGAAAAATGAAACAGATCAGGCACAGGAGCATGCTGGCTGCCGCCAGACCGATCACCATATATCTTGCCTCGTACATTCGGGTGGTCATCTCGGCAATTCTCCGAAAATTGTCATCGCAGGGAAACTCCGAATCCAGACGTACACGGTATAAATATAGTTCATCTGCCTCCATGATATACCCATTCAAATCAACACATTCTTCATTGCTCTCAAAAGGGAGATAGAGCTCCATAGGTATATATATATCCATGCCGGTTTCTGCATCATAATCATCCCCGCTGCTCCAGATATCGTTATTTCTCCCCCTGTCATCCACCTGAATTACATCGATATCGATATTCAGTCCTTCGCACAGTCTGACTGCCTCTTCGATACGGCCCTGTTCCAAAAGACTTTCAAAATCATAAAGTATCTCCCTGCTCTCACCCCTGGCAACATTGGATATTACCGTGTTCACCTTTTCCGTATAATATCCGTTTACACCCATATAGACAGCCAGGATGCCGAATCCCATCCCTGCCAGGCAGGAACCTGCCAATAGAAAAAAGGCAATGATTTTGGCCGCCAGAGAGCCGGTCAGACGATAGTCACGCCTCCCCCGTCTTCTGCGCGAAGATATTTCCATGCCTTCCCATTCCCGTTGTCCTTCTCTCCCCGGACCTTTTCCCTTTTCCGAGCCTTTTTCCTTCTCCTGACTTTCCTCTGTCCCTTCCTTATACTCTGCCTCAGCCACTGCAGCCTCCGTTGCCACTGCCGTCTGATCCCATTTCTCGTTCATCTCCGCCTCCCGTCTCAACACCTGACCTGCATCCTCGGTCCGCTGCTTTCACACAGCCCTTCCCCGCCTACGCCACATACGGCCTCTCTCCTGCGCATTCCACAGCCTGCGCCTTTCCACATCCAACATTTGCAGCCAGCGCCTCCGCCGTCTCAATGAACCGCTTCGCATTTATATCCCTGTCCCCACACTACCTTCAGATAGCGCGGTTCCGCAGGATTGATTTCCACTTTCTCCCGGATATGTCTGATATGTACCGCCACCGTATTCTCACTGCCATAAGGCAGATCGTTCCATATCTTTTCATAGATTTCTTTCGGAGAAAAAACCTGTCCCGGATGCTGCATCAGCAGTTTCAAAATTTCATATTCCGTAGGCGTCAGTGACACCTCTTCCCCGTCCAGAAGCACTTTTTTCCTGACGTCATCCAGCTCGATTCCGCCGCATCTGAGCACATCCGGCTTCACATTCCCCGCTCCCAGCTGCATGTATCTGCGCAGCTGAGACTTCACCCTCGCCGACACCTCCACCGGATTAAAAGGCTTCGTAATGTAATCATCCGCTCCCACCGTAAGCCCCAGAATCTTGTCCGCATCCTCGGACTTTGCAGTCAGCAGAATCACGGGAACATTGCTTTTCTCCCGAATCTTCACCATGGCTTCTATGCCGTCCATCTCCGGCATCATGATATCCATCAGCACCAGATGAATGTCCTGCTTCTCCACAATCCGCAGAGCAGACTTTCCGTCAAAGGCCTCATACAGAGTGTAATTGGCATCATTCAGATAAATCTTCAGGGCGTTGACGATATCCCTCTCATCGTCGCAAATCAATATATTATACATATCAGCTGATGTTCCCTCCTCATACAAAAAGCTCCGTCTGTCACAAAATATTGTATCAGATTATGTATTAATAAAAAACAGGCGAATTGTTTAAGAATTGTTTAAGACAAAAAGATGCAGCCCCCCGGGCCGCACCTTTTTCCTCTGCTATAGTTCTCTGTTATCTCTTCTGCTTTACCTCTCGTCCTCGTCCTTCCCCTTTTTCCCTGACGTCCGTCGCTTCAGCTCTTCCAAAGCCTCGCTGAACTTCCTGGAAGTCATGCCGGGATTGGACCGGATCATATCTCTCTGGAAGAAATCTCTTATGCGCCCCAGGCGGTTTCTGTCCGCCAGGTTGACGGCATATTTGGTCTTCAGCTCCAGAAGTTCTTCCTTTACGCTTGCGGCATATTCCGTAGGCTTCGTCATCACCGCATTCTTAAGAATTTCCAGCCTGGATTCAATTCCTGACTTCACATCCTCTATATGCATTGTCATGCCTTCGGTCAGTTCCTCTTTGGCGGCAGACATACTTTCTGTGAAAGCCGTCCGGTAACTCTCCACTTCCTGGTTTGCATGGGCCAGGATCTCATTCAGACGTTTCTGGATATGCACCATCTCCGCCTTCACCTGATCCATCTTCACAAGCACATTCCGCAGATCGATAGCCGCCTTGAAGGAAAGAGAAAAATCCGCAACAATACAAATCGTCAGAATATAGGTAGATACCTTCAACACCTGATCCGGTATGGCAAAAACCAGCTGTTCCACAGGGATATGCACTACTTCCGTCATCAATATCGTCAGGCCGCCCCATGCCAGCGAGGTCCCCAGACAGACATGGCCCTGAAAATTAAACTTCTGATTAGAATAATCCCAATAACGTACCTTGAAGAGAGCCTCCATAGTCACGCCGGTCACATATTCCAGAATGGTAGCTCCAATGCAGCCCGCCACATAAGTCAGAACAAGATTATCTCGAAAAGGCATGGACACCACAAGCATCATGATAGCGCCGCTGCCGTAAAGCGGTAGAAAAGGCCCTCGCATAAAGCCCCTGTTGGTAAGTTTCCTCTCCTTGACAGAGACATACGTCGATTCGATACACCACCCTACAAAACAATAAAAATAGAAGAAAAATAACCATTGAACCACCGAATATGAATACATAAGCTACCTCTCACCGCTTCGTTCTTTGTATGAATTCCCCTTCTATCTATATACCGCCACTTCCACAGACAGCTTTCCCTTTTTTGTCTCCTTCGGCTCGCCGGTCAGGATAAATTTCCCGAACCCTCTGGCGTTTACTGTCTCACCGGCTCTTAACTGCCTGGAATTATTTTCGCAAAGTCGTCCGTTTACATACACTTTTCCGGCACGGAACAATTCCAGGCTCCTCTCTCTGGAAAGACGGCAAACCTTTGCCAGAACCGCATCCACCCGAAGGGAGGCCACCTGTATCCCGACCGACTCCGGTTTCTCTTCCGGAATCTCTTCCATATGCTCCGTCACTTTACACCTTACTCTCGTATGCTTTACCTGCTCCAGATTCCCGCAGATAAATTCTGCAATGCTGTCCAGGCAGAAAAGATAAGCCTGCTTTTCTCCCACTTTGATATCACCCAGGGTGCTCCTCTCAATTCCCAGGTTCATCAGCGCTCCCAGGAAATCTCTGTGGGAAAGTACATCCGCAAATTTCTGTGCCAGCGGTTCTATATGGATGCACACAAGAGGAAACTCCACCTCGTATCCCAGCTCTTCCGGATTGCCAAAGCGAATCACTACTCTGTCCGCCGTATCCAATCCACCGCTCAGCTGATAACCGGCATATTTGAGGTTTGCCTCTTCCTGCCAGAAAATGTCCTGCTCGCCCAATCCCAGAAAGCCCGTAAAGGTATAGCAACCCTGCTGAAAGGATTTCTCTGCCAGATCATGCAGCCGGTTTTTCAGCTGTTGTATTTCCTTGTCGTTTGAATGCCCTTTTTCCATCCCGGATAACTCCTATGAAAACGAGATGATTTCCTCTTTGGGCGCCTTTGTTTTCTCCACGCTGACAGCGTGCAGAATCGGCCCTTCCCCTTTATAATCTTCCCAGTATTCCTTTGCCACCACGGCAGTTACTTTGACCCATTCTCTCTGCTTTAATGCATCGGCCCCCGGGAATGCGCAGGCATATCCCAGAAAAGCCATGTCGTCCGCACAGCAGGTCATGGCCATTCTCCCGGGCACAAAATATCCTTTTGGAAAATTTTCCGGTTTTAACACCATGGCCACGAACTGCAGCTTCTTCCCCACATAGCGTTCCAGATGGTCCATGGAGTCCAGATACCAGATTCCATACCCTTCGTTGTCCAGCACAATCAGCTCCTGATTCAGATCATAAGGAAGATCTTCCTCAAATATCTCATCAATTTCGCCTTTGGTGTCTTCAAAAATCACATCTGCGGAAGGGTTTACGGCTTTGATGTTCCGCTTGTAAGAGTTCAGCTGATCTCTGACATCATCACAACGATTAAAAATAATCATTTCAGATTTGCGGATCATCTCCGCCAGCAGAGAGCGCATATTGGTATAATACATTGGGAAGGTTGAACCATCGATAGTCGTAATCTGCTGTTCAATTTTCCAATACCAGGGAAGCTTCACATTTTTATAATTCCACATCCCGTTAAACTCAATAATAATACGCTCCGGTTTATGCTTCTTTTCCAGCTCTGTCAGATGTGCGGGATTAAAATCCTCTTCCGCCTCAATCAGTTCCACCTCCGTACGGCTGCGTTTCAACAAGTCAGGATCATACTCCTTTTCCCCCTCTTCACAGAGAATCAGAAGCGTCTTGCCCCGGACCTGAAAATATTGCTGCCCCAGCGTAAAGCTGATAAATTCCGTTTTCCCACTCTCCAGAAATCCATTGATCATATATACTGTCTTCATTTCTGCTCCTTTGCAATCAGCGGAACAATTCCTCCAGTTTATCCTCTTTCAGCTCCGCACCGATGACACAGTACTTCCCGGTGACTTCCGGCTTTCCGGTCCTGATATCATGCTCCTCGGGAACATAATCATAGTAAATCCAGGTACCGTCTTCAGCGGGCACCATCCCCTTCGAACGCAGAATTGCCCCGTATTCTCCACTGTCCAATGCAGTCAGAATACTCTCAATCCGCTCTCTGGTAAATTTCGCAGGGGATTCCTTGCCCCAGCTGGTGAAGACTTCATCCGCGTGATGATGTCCATGATGATCGTGATGGTCGTGACCGCAGCTGCAATGTTCATCGTGATCATGATGATGGTGGTGCTCCCCGTCCTCGTGCTCATGATGGTGATGGGCTTCGTGATCATGCTCATGATGGTGCGCCTCGCCATCTTCATGGTCATGGTGGTGGTCTTCATGATCATGCTCATGATGCGTCTCGCCATCCTCATGGTCATGATGGCAGCCTTCATGTTCATGCTCATGATGATGTTCCTCGCACCCATGCTCGTGATGATGGTGATGCTCCTCGCACTCATGGTCGTGATGATGGTGCTCATGCTCTTCTTCCACATGCTCCAGCATCGCTTTCATCATCTCCTCCAGTGTGTCCACACCTTCGATGGTCTCCAACACGGCCCTGCCATCCAGCTCTGCCAGAGGTGTGGTGATGATGACTGCTTTTGCATTGTGCTCCCGAACCATTGCCACACACTCTTCCAGTTTGGCCGCACTTACCTTATCCGTTCTGCTCAGCAAAATGGTACCCGCATATTCGATCTGGTTTATGAAAAATTCTCCGAAATTCTTGATATACATTTTGGCCTTGGAGGCATCCACTACAGCCACGGCGCTGTTCACCTTCACATCCAGATCCGCCGCCACATTTTCTACCGCCTTCAACACGTCGGACAGCTTTCCTACTCCCGAAGGCTCGATCAGGATACGCTCCGGCGCATAGGTTTCAATGACTTCTTTCAGGGAAGTGCCGAAATCTCCTACCAGAGAGCAGCAGATACAGCCGGAATTCATCTCCTTGATCTCAATTCCAGCCTCCTTTAAGAATCCACCGTCAATGCCGATCTCTCCAAATTCATTTTCAATCAAAACTGTCTTGCTGCCGTCAAGGGCTTCCTTTAACAGCTTTTTGATGAGAGTGGTCTTGCCCGCTCCCAGAAATCCGGAAAACACATCTATCTTCGTCATTTTTCTTCCATCCTTTCTCAGGGTTTCCTGCGCAACAATAGAATCCGCGCTCTGCGAGGATTCTATTGTCATGAACAAAGATAGTGTATACGGACTCTCCGCATACACTTTATCTAAACCCTTTATACTTACTTTATTTTCCTCCATAATGATAAAGTTGTCAATAAATTAAAAATAAAATTTTGGCAAAGTCTGCCTCAATTTGTGTCAGAACAATTCATCCAGCAGGATATAATATTTCAGCCTCTCATAGTCCGGCTCCATGCCCAACTGCTCAAACAGTCTCTCCGCCCGAAACCCTTCATATACTTTACCGCCGTATCTCCCGCTGTAATTGTGGCTGAGACTGCGGAATGCCAGCGCTATATCCATCCATTTGTCCGCGGTTCCCGTCTTGCCCAGATCGATAAATCCGCCGGGCTTTTCCTTTTCTGCAAAAATATTCGGGAGACAGAAATCCCCATGGGAAAGGACGATTTCCTCCGTTGGCCGGTTCTCTTCCAGCCATTCCAGCAAATGTTCGGGACTTTGGAACCCGCCTTCCCCAAAGGTTTCCGGCTCTACATTATCCATGTCCACCAGACCATTTTCCACATTGTATCTGGCCATCTGCAGTTTTCTGTCCAGATCGTTGACACACGGACAGTCAGAAATGTCCACACGCCACAGCATCTGCAGACTTTCCGCCAAAATGCAGACCAGCAGTTCCGGATTTTTCATATATGATTCGTCGCAAAGCATTTTCCCCGGAAGTCTTGTCATCAGAAGCCAGTTTTTCCCATCTTCCTCTTCGCAGGCAAGCACTTCTGGAACAGGCAGCTTTCCCTGCAGCCACCGCATCATCCGGCATTCATTGGCGGCCTCTCCCATCCTGTCTGCGGCCTGCACTTTTAATACCATATCGTCATACAAAAGGATTTTCGAATCCGACATTCCCGTGTGATCTGTACGAAACGCTCTGTCCTGCGTTAATTTCCGTATCTTTTCCGGTATTTCCACCATCTCCTTTCTCCCCTCCTCTGCATCCCATTTGAATCCTTTTCCCACGGGCCGCTTTACACTTCCATTCCCTTTTTCCCTATGCCACTATTTCCTCCTGATTCCCGCTCTGGAGAAGTTCGGAAAATGAACTCTCTATACCCGGTTCTCCAAGGCGGAAGCGATATCCCGCCTCATTTCCAGCACTGCTTCCCGGGCGGCCTCCGCATAGCCGACCTCTCCGAAACGGGCATATTTTTCCTGCTGATACGCAGCAATGATGCCTCTGGAAGAATTTATAATGGCTCCCAACCCATCCTCATTAAAGAAATGCACCAGGTCCGCGCCTTTACCGCCCTGAGCGCCGTACCCCGGGACCAGAATCAAAGTCCTTGGCATGATTTTCCGAAGAATCTTTCCCTGCTCCGGATAAGTGGCGCCCACCACGGCACCCACATAGCTGTAATCGCCGGACTCAGGCATACATTCCGCTCCCCAGACCGCCACCTGACTGCCCACAATCTCGTAAACGGGCCTGGCCTCTGCCTCTCCGGAAGCGCTGCTGTCCTCTGTTCTCACCAGTCGATCCTGCAGTTCGCCGCTGCTGGGGTTAGAGGTTTTCACAAGCACGAAAATTCCCTTGTGCTCCTCTTTGCATATGTTCATAAAAGGTCTGACTCCATCGGAGCCAAGATAAGGGTTCACTGTGACAAAATCTTCATCAAAAGCAGTACATAAGCTGCTTCCCACCTGTACCCTTCCCAGGTGTCCCACCGCATAGGCTTCGGAAGTGGAACCGATATCCCCTCTCTTAATGTCACCGATTACCACCAGATCTTTTTCCTTACAGTAATTCACTGTTTTCTGAAAAGCAATCAGCCCTGGAATGCCGAACTGCTCATACATGGCAATCTGCGGCTTTACTGCAGGAACCAGATCACAGATGGCATCCACAATCCCCTTATTATACTGCCATATGGCCTCCGCCGCTCCCTCCAGTGTCTCTCCGTACTCCGCAAAAGCTGCCCGGCGGATCTGTTCCGGCACAAATTTCATCATGGGATCCAGTCCTACCACAATGGGAGCCTTTGTCTTCTGAATTTTCGCTATCAGTTTGTTGATCATTTTCTGTTCTCCTTTTTGTTTCCTGTATTTTGTTGTGATTGGTATCGTTCCATGCATTCAGTGCGCTCAAGTATGGCTTGCATCTTTTGGTATGAGACGGCAGCATTTCCTGTCCATTTATGTGGTTTTGTACCACTTTCTTTCGTTTTCTATCATAACATACCCCTTTCTTTATTACAACGTATTTTAACTCCCAATCCACGCTGTCCGCATGCCTGTCGCAATCATCCGGACAGAGAAAGGAACCACTTGCATTTTTCCAGATTAGCGAGTAAAATAACATGTGAAAAAATATAAAGAAAGTATAAAAGCTTTCTATTATTCAAAATTCATAAAAAGAAACGAGGTACAACATGAAAAGCGAAAACAAATGGATACGCGCCGCGATTCCGGCGCTGCTGCTTCACTGCAGCATAGGTACTGTCTACTGCTGGTCCATCTTCAGTCAGGAAATCGCCGATTACATCGGATTCTCCAAAGGCGCGACGGAATGGGCCTTCAGCTTTGCCATTTTCTTCCTGGGTATGTCAGCCGCGTTCCTGGGCAATGTAGTGGAAAAGGACATCCACAAATCCTCTCTGATTGCGGCGATCTGCTTTGCCTGCGGTATGGCCGGCACCGGATTTTTCATCTATTATGGCGGGCAGCATCCGGGCAGTATTGTGTCACTGATTGGGATCTACATCTGTTATGGTTTCATCATGGGAATCGGCCTGGGTACCGGTTATCTCTCTCCGGTGAAGACGCTGATGCTCTGGTTCGAGGACAGAAAAGGTCTGGCCACCGGACTTGCGGTTGCAGGATTCGGTGCGGCAAAGGCCATTGCAAGTCCTATCATGCAGGCCATGCTGGACAATCTGGGAGAAGGCGGCATCTACCAGATGTTCCTGATTCTTGCCGTGGTTTATTTCATCATGATGTTCGCGGGACATCTGCTTCTGAAAAAACCTTCCTCCTGGCATGAACCTCAGAAGACCGAAAAGGGAAAAAGCATGCTGGATGTCATCAAGACCAGGCCCATCACCAATTACATAGGGATCTGGCTGATGTTCTACATCAATATCACCTGCGGTCTCGCCCTGATTTCTCAGGAGAAAATGATTGTAAAATGTATCGGTCTTGCCGGCGCCGCCGGACTGATCTCCACCGTTTCCGCTGTCTTCAATGCGGGCGGACGTCTGGGTTTCTCCGCATGGGCTGACACTATGAAGGACAGAAATACCATCTACAAGCTGATTTTCATCCTCTCCATTGCGTTTACAGGTATCGTAATGCTGACAAGCGGAATTAAAAACGGCGATGGAAATGTTCTGCTTATTATCCTGGTACTGGGTCTGATCTTCGTCGTAAATGCAGGCTACGGCGGCGGTTTCTCCAATGTGCCCACGTTGCTGTCCGACCATTACGGTATGGGCAATATCAGCGCCATACATGGCCTGACCCTCTCCGCCTGGGCCATCGCAGGCCTTACGGGCAACCAGATGGCCAACTGGATTGTGGAACACACAGGGGAGAAGGAAACGATACATGACATTGTGGTGAATCCCACGGGATATCAGAATGTATTGTATGTCACCATTGTATTGTATATCGTTGCACTGCTGATCAGTTTGTTCCTGGTTCATCCTATGAAAGAACAGAAGAAATAAGATTCCATTCAAGAAGGGGCTGCGTGGGCAGCCCCTTTTTTCACATCTCTAATCCATAAGATTCAACTTTCCAGCCTTCCGCCTCCTTCACCATGGATATCCACAGATATTCCAGAGAATCCGCTGACGTGGATGGCCTGAATTCCACCCAGATATCCACGCTGTCTCCCACGGCCT
This sequence comes from uncultured Acetatifactor sp., assembly GCA_948896875.1. Lineage (GTDB taxonomy): Bacteria > Bacillota > Clostridia > Lachnospirales > Lachnospiraceae > Acetatifactor. Next base: position 14,512 of record CAQUWW010000056.1, read on the forward strand.
TTTCCTCCATGTCCGTTCCCTTTACGGCCAGCATCTCCGCTTCCTGCGCCACATGCCCATCCTGTCCGTCGGGAAAGACTTCCGGCTCTTCGGCATAGTCGGCAGTCAGATATTGCTTTAAAGCATCCCTGTCTCCCGCCAGGTATGCGTCCCAGAATGCCAGTGCCGTCTGCTCCGCCAGTTTTCCGTCCTCCGTCCGGTCTGTGGTATCTTTCGGCCAGACTTGGGTATTCTCCGGCAATGTCCCTGTATTTCCCGGCAGTGTTCCCGTACCTTCTTCCGATAGTATCCCGAAATTCGCGGCTATTGCGGACAGAAGCCTTTCAAACCCTTCGATATATTCCGGGTCATCAGGATAGGTATGGTTGAAACACATGATTCGATCTCCGCTTTTTCTAATGTGTACATAAAATAACCTGTCCGAGTCCTCTTTCCGCAGGATTCCCTCCACTTCCGTACGGGAATATCCGTCCTCCATATATCGCGCTTCCGCCTGCTCCCATGTGCTTTCTCCGCAGTCGTTTACCCAGAACTGTACACTTTCATTGGCCTCCCACATCCAGGCATCCGGTGCGTGGACCCAGCCTTCCTCAGGAATCAACAGATAAAAGCCATCGCCGATGTACAGATACGCAGGTTCCTTCACTTCCATGCCTTCTGCGGTGTAATTAAGCGTATATTCTGCTGTTCCCGTATGAGTTGTATCCATTTCTTTATCGTTTTCCTTTATCCCATTTTCTGTCTTATTATCGCCATCTGCTTCACCGGTATTTACAGGATCCGGCGCTTCCGGATCAGTGGACACAGTACTTCTTTGCTGCATATATTCCTTTGGCGGATCCATCGGCACATCTTCCGATATTGCCGGTTCGTTTCCGGACAGTGCCGTATCGGCTTCCGCCGCTTCCGCATTCCGAGCGGATGTGGCAAATACCAGAATAACGCATATGACAAGCACCGTTGCCGCACCGATGGTGGAATATGTCATCTTTTTATACTTCATGATAGATTTTATTCTCTCTTCTATTGCGCTTTTGCTGAATCCATTGTAAAGGGGCATCAGAACCCCTTTTTTCTCCTCCATGCCAATCAATGCCATGGCATATCCTGCTCTCGCCTGTTCTCCAAATCGGCAAAGAACGCCCTCGTCGCAGGCAAGTTCTATATCTCTGTTCAGCAATACGGCCATAAGCCAGACCAGCGGATGGAACCAATACATACACAGGGTTGTCAGCATCATCAGCTTTATAGCCGCATCATAATGACAGATATGGATATACTCATGCTGCAGAACATATTCCAGCGTCCGTTTTTCCTCCCACACAATTCTCTCCGGCAACAAGATTACCGGTCGAAATATCCCGTACGTCAATGGAGCGGTAATCCCCCGTGCCTTTCTCACAGAAATTACTCCGCCTCTTCTGCGGCCGCCCAGCCACTGACGCATCCAATCGCTGTCCACAGGAACCGCCTTTCGAAATCTTCTCATACAGCGAACATACACCGATACAAAAAACAGGGCACACAGAACCGCTCCCACACACCAGACCACCCACAACATCGGCACTCTCTGTCCTCCGATAACGGATATCCCATTTCCCGAAGTAAATTCCCGGATTCCCGTCCAGACAGGCACAGCCCCTGTCGGAACCATCTCCTGGGGTTTTCCCGAAGCAAAAGGAACCTGTCCGAGTACCTCCGTCTCCTTTTGCAGAAGGGAATACACGCTGAATACGGAGGAAAAAGAAACGGGAAGCAGCAGGCGTACCATGGCCACCCCCCATAAAATCGGGAAAGTCCTCCTGGGCAGCTTATTCCGCAACAGTCCCCTGACTGTCAGAATCACCAATATCAAAACCCCGCCGTACAGGCTTCTCTCCATCAAATCCATATTCCTTTTACCTCCCTTCTTCCACAATCCTCTTCAATCTGTCGATCTGCTCTGCGGAAAGCTTTTTCCTGTTCAGCAGAGAAGCAAACAGCAGATCTGCGGATCCCTCATAAATTTTGTCAATCAGCTCATCTGTCTCCGCCGCCTGGACCTCCTCCCTGGAAATCAGCGCATGGCACAGAAAATTCGGTTCCCGGCGCTCAATGGCCCCTTTCCCGATGCATTTCTTGATTACGGTATAGGTGGTGTTAATATTCCAGCCTGTATCCGCATTTAAAATGTCCGATATACGCTTCGCAGTGGTGTCACCTTCTCTCCAGAGTACATTCATCACTTTCAGCTCCGAGTCAAAAAGTTTTATATTCATCCTGATCCCTCCCGGCTTCATACTATTGCAATAGTTTGTATGTTTCTATACTATCACAATAGTTTCCTGTTGTCAATACTATTTCAATAGTATTGACAAATATTCAAATGGGTACAGTATGCCGCATCATACTTCCATGTGAAAATCTTGCATATATGGTTTTTCAAATTTATGCGGGCCTGCGCATATAAAAATGCCCGAATTCCCTTTTTACGGCAATTCGGACACTCTCTCCACTCTGTAATTAATACACTCCTATTTCTTTGATCAAAAATTCATTTCCACGCAGCAGATAGGTATGTTCGCTGCCGCAGTGGGGGCATATCTTCGCGTACTGTACTGTGGGATACTCCTGTTTACAATCCTCGCAGAAGGAGACGCCGTCAATCTGTTCGATCACCAGCTCCGCTTCCTCCATGACAGGCTCCTTTTTTCTTGCCCAGTTCCAACAGTCGATGAGATAGTCATGGAGGATTCCCGATACCTCGCCGATCTGCAGAGTGACGGAGGCCACCTTCTCCACCCCGTTCTCCTCCGCCACCTGCTTTACATCTTTCACCACATAAAATACGACTCCAAGTTCATGCATGTCTCTTCCTGCTCTCTTCCGTGCCGCCGGCTGTGTCTTTCTCCTGCGCGCCGGACAATATCTCCATACCTTCCATCTGTTCCGGAAGCTGCTCTGCCTTACCTTCTGTGCATCGACAGAATCAGCTCAGCTGCAGTCTTATCCCAAATCCCTGGTATATTCCCACCGGGACCTCCTCCCCGAATGAGTACTGTTCCATTGTCTCCGCCTCAAACTGATA
>CAQUWW010000057.1 GCA_948896875.1 uncultured Acetatifactor sp.
GCAGTCCGGACACACAACACAGTCACCTTCGGGCTTCGGCTGTACGGAATTGGGGTAAGTCTCCCGGTATTTCTGATACTGTTCAAATACCCTTTCCGCATCCCGCTTAAATTCTTCCTGCGTCTTTGCGCCGATCCGGTACAGCACTCCTGTCAGTTCCAGCGTTTTTTCAAAATCCTTATAACCTCTCGAAAGCCGGTTCAACTATTGTGCATTTTTGCAGATTATCGTTCTCCGTCCAGCCGGTCATATCTTAGATTCCCTTGTGACACTTTTGCATGGTTCAGAATCCGGATGAAAGACCTGCCCTGATTCTCCAATGCCTTTTTATATCCGGCTTCTATCAGAAACAGCCTCATCCATTCGCCTTTATCTCCTATGGGAGACTCCCTCGAAAGCACGTCAAACACAATCATATGCGTCACTTCCGGGTCAAAGCGTTCCAGTTCCGTGATGTCATGCCCCTTCAGTTTCCGGGCACCGGATTCCTGCCTTGCCACAGCGATCATCCCTAGTCCATGTCAGCGAGTTTTTTCAGCACACGCCCTGTTGTGGCTTTGGAGATGCCCCAGCGGACATCCACAGGTCCAGCAGGATATCCATTTCGGAGCGGTGGCCGGCGCTGGTCAGTTCTGTCGCAACCACAGTGGGCATAAAGAAAAACCCGTATCTTTTTGACAGGGGCAGTTGTAGTCCAGTACGGTATTATATTTTCCAGTCACGAACCTTATATTTGACCACCTTTCCCCGGTCAAGGAAAAGATAGGAGATCAAATGGCGTTTCTGCAGTTCATCCAGGATGGAGACAGCCTGGCGCTGAAAACGGGTACGGAGCCATGCAGTCAGTTCCTTCACGGTACAGATCCACTCACCGGGGTATACGGCATAGCCACTGTCCCAACTCAATAATCCGCCTTAATATAGGTGTCAAAGCTTAATTCACCCTGACCTTTAAACAAAGCTTTCAATTGCATTGCTGTTCCGTCACAGTCATCCGCCTCAAAACAAATCGTCGGATACTCATTCATAAGCTGGCAAACCAACATTTCAGCAAAAGAGATAAAACTACCGTCTTCCCCGCCATACACATATGCGATTTCATTTTCTTCCACAAAGGCAAAACTGGAAATGAAACCATCTTCTTCCTGATAAAATACACAATCCGGAAGATCAGATACAAATGTCGCGCAATCTGCTGTCAACGGATTTATGGCTCTGTGAGTTTCTACATATCGCTCATATATCAGCCTGCAGCACAAGTCATACTCTGCTTCTCCTTTATGCGTCTGCAAAAGGTATGGCATCCGAACCTTTCCTATATAATCCTCTAACCCTGCTTCAATCTCATAACATTTTCTCTTACATACAAATCCACCCGCTGTGATAAACTCTATCAGAGCCAGATTTTCAGAATTTGTCATAATCTGCAAAGGTCTTTGCACCATATCAAATAGTTTCCGAAACACTTCCGCACTTATTTGAGCTTCAAATATAGAATCCTTAAATTTCAGATATTGGTTTTGCTTATGCCATGAATTAGTATATAATTCTATTGACCCGATTATTGTATCATTAAGATAAACTGTCACATGGTTCTGATTTGTCTCAAGCCGGACCACCTCATTATCCGCCTTTTCCAATATCCTTTTCAATGCCATATCATGCCCTTGCAAAGCAGCCTGTCTATACCAATACTTTGCTTTTTCCATATCTTTGGATACTCCTATTGCCTCCTCATAGAACCATGCAAGATTATACTGCCCATCTCTGTCACCATGTTCCGCAGCCCTGTTCGTCCAATAAAGAGCCTGTTCTAAATCCGTTTTAACCCCAGTCCCTCAAAGTAAAAATATCCCACCTGACACTCTGCCAGAGGATAGCCTTTCTCCGCCAGCGCAAGATGTCCTTCAAAACATTTCTCATATTGCTCTGTGTTAAAATATTTTTCAATCAGCTCATTACAGATATCCAATTCCCTACATGGTTTATAATATACTTCTGACATCTTTTCACTCCTATACAAACTTCCTTCATTCCTTCGGCCCATAATAAAGCCAAGGACTGAAGTACTCTTCCGGCACAGGGTCCGGCATAGGACTTGACTGATATTCGTTAGGCCGAGAAGAATATACCTGAACAGTAAAGCGATACGCACTCCCCGGAACCGATTGCAAAAATTGAGCCGCAATGGGGATTCCGCCGTATCCCTTCTCTATAATCGCACTTTTGGGCCAGGTATTGTTCATCACATAAGTGCCGTCCTGGTCATAAAAGGTTACATTAAAGGAATCCTTGTCCTCGTACTCATCCAGATTGCTCCATACGGCATAATATTTCCTGGTATTCTCCTCTTCATAAAGTCTCCACTCAAGTCCTGTAGGAACAGGTAGCGGCTCGGCATCCTCACCTGTATATTCAAAAGCATCCGACACAACATAGGGACTGTCCTCATACCGGACACCGTCCCCCGCAGCCGCTACTGTAAAATAATAAATCCCGTTCTCCTGCAGTTTTGGCACTATGTTCCAGGTTATCGTCTCCCGGCTTCTGTAACTGCCGCCCACCCTTACCTTTTGATCAAAATACCAGTCATCATCGGTGGCATCCGGCGAGACTGCGGTATCCCTTCTATACAATCTCAAATAAAATTGTACCTCGTCTCCCTCGCCTGATTCCAACACATTATCCCACACTACTATCCCGGTTTCTCCATCCCAGTGCGGATTTCCCGGTGCCGGAAGGACGGTGAGTTCAGCATTTTCTTCCTGATTTTCTGTCAGTCTCCCCTCCCTCAAAACAGGCAGCAGAACCACCCCTGTCCCACCGACGAGAATCAGCAACAAGATCATCAGGAATTTCCACTCCCCAAAGAAAAACGCCCTTCTCACCTGCCGAACTGACTGATAGCGTCTGTCCGGGTCCAGATTTGTGCATTTCCGTATCACCCGCCCATAATACTTCTTCCTGGCCTTCTCTCCCAGAAGTCGTTCCAACGTTACGCCTAAGGCATAGATATCCGCCCGCTCGTCAGTCTGGGCAAATCCATACTGTTCCGGCGGGGCAAAGCCCTTGGTCCCCAACAGTCTGGTATCCTGCTCTGCCTCCTCCCGATGCATACGGGCGACGTCAAAATCTATGAGACGCACATGTCCATCCCTCGTAAGAAGGATATTAGAAGGCTTGATATCCCGGTGAATAATCCCGTTTTTGTGCAGAAATTCCAGCACAGAGCACAATTCCCGCACTATCTGCCGGAACTGCTTCCCGGTTAAGTCCGCGGTTCCTGACGTCTGTCCCTCTATATACTCTTCTATGATGGTGGTAGAGTCTTCGGAAGCCACCACTTCATACAGCTTCGGCAGACAGGGATGGGGATGTTTCTGCAGCACCGAATAAACCGGATGCTGCCCGGCCAGCTTTTTACGTACCAATATCCTGGAGCCGCCTTTTTCCCTCACCAAGTGCACTGTACTCTTTTCACTCTGTTTCAGTTGCTTTATCTCTTCATATTCCATATTGCTTTTCCCTCGCAAGGTTCATCTTTCGGATTGTGATATCTCCGTTTATCTGGTATAATATGACCATATTCATGGCAGGGAATGCCGAATGGCATAACTACCATGTGCGTTGCTGGGCACATGGTATAATATGTCCATATTCATGGCAGGAAACGGCCGAATGGCCATCAGTACCATGTGCGTTGCTGGGCACATGGTATAATATGACCATATTCCCGGCAGGGAATGCCGAATGGCCATCCATACCATGATTTATTATACCAGATAGATTTAAGGGAGACAATATGAGCACCAAAAGTACCGAGGAATTAAAACATGAGCTTAAAGCGGCGACAAATATCGAAGATTATCTGAAAAGCAACCGGGACCACCTGACGGGCCGCTGTCTGCCTGAATATCTGAATTCCCTTCTATCCTGTAAAAATCTCCGCAAAGCAGACGTAGTGCGCGGTTCTCTTCTGAGCCGCGCTTATGTATATCAGATATTTTCGGGGGAGAAATCACCATCTCGGGATACTCTGCTTGCCCTTGCGTTCGGTCTGCATCTTACCGGTGAGGAAACTCAGGCATTGCTGAAGATATCGAAAAACCCGGAACTCTATGCAAGAGATGAACGAGATGCCATCATCCTCTTTGCACTCCAAAAGGATAAGTCCATTTTTGAAGCCAACACCCTGCTGTTTGAGCACAACTTTCAGGCTTTGGGAGTTTCGTCAGAATAAAGCACCAGAATTAAAATAGGCAGCAGTTCGGTGATACACCAAACTGCTGCCATATTTTTATCATTTTTATCTTGTTTTGGCTCTTCCTTTTGCTCCATCCCTGTAAGTTAATGCAAACGCATAATAGGCATTTGTCTCAAATGTGATGGTCTCCGCATTAGAATCCAAATCCTCCAGCACAATAGGTCTTCCGTTCTCCGTTACACAAATCATTCTGAATGATCTGCCATCCGCCCACAGTACCTCCGGAATCGTCATTGTAATTCTTGCTTTGTCTTCCATCTGGGATACCTTTCCTCTCTCGGAAGGATAGATATTATAAGTTCTTGCAATAGTATAATCCCCTCTTGCGGCTTCAAAGGAAGCAAAGCACATCAGCCCCTGTATAGAATTTTCTATCGTGACCTCGTAGGTATTGCCCGCATCCGGAGTAAAGACTATTTCGTCCAAGCCGTATGCAGAATACATTTTCATGTCTTCCTCCGTGGGCTGCCAGCCTGATTCTTCCACTACTTCCTGTTTGGGTGCTTCCTCCTTTGGAGCTTCCGCCTCCGGATTCACGGGAATCGGCTCTGTCCAGTCGCTGTCCACATACTTTGTAAAGTCTCTGGTGATCGTGCAGACCATTACAGAGTAGTTCCCGCCTGACTGCATAGCTTTGCTGAAGTTAAATGTACTTTCATTTCTTCCTGCTTGTACAACTGGTCTGCCATTTAACATCAACACATAATTAAATCCATAATCCGTCCCCAGAGCATATCCCGCTCCCTCATTTTCCGGCAGAGAACACGATACGACACCTTCTTTGGTTACGCTGACCACAGGCATCGGAAGCTTTGTATCCGGTTTCACGTACTCGAACGCTGCGCTCCGCTCCGATGTGCTTGAACCGCTGTTGTTCTCCAGATACACTTCAAATGTATAAGCTCCCGATTCATTGATTAAGTGATAAAGGTCAAACACACTTTCTCCCCCGGGGATAGTTCCGCCGGGATTAAATGTCATTTTCCTCCCATCCGGACCATAAACATAAGCTCTTACTCCACATGTCCCATTGGGATTCGTAAAGATTCCCTGCCCCTTCTCATTCCATTTCAGATCTGTCGCCTTCTGAATCGCCGGCTTCTCGGATTGTTCCTCTGCGGATACTGCTCCGCCCTCCTCAGCCCTCACCGGAACACCTTCATAACCGCTGCAGACCAACATGGCCCCGCCCAATACGCCTGCCAGCATTTTCCAACCTTTTCTCATACTGCTTTCCACCTTTCTGACACGAATTTTATCCTGCGCTATATAAAACAAAACATGCAGTCTATGAATTATTATAGGTGGTTTTGTGTCAAAAAGGTCCGCTGTCAGCAGACATTTGCCATAAAAGCAGGCTTTCCAACTTATGAAAAAGAGCTTTGCTACCTCATCAGCTCCCGCAGCACTTCCTTCGCCTTCTCCAGCTGATTGTCCGGGTGGTCCTCGCTGCCGTAATAAGCTTCCCCGTCGAACTCACATACCACATCAGGCTCCACGCCGATGCCATGAATATTATTGCCCTTCGGCGTATAATAAGCACTGATGGTAACTTTTACTGCCGAACCGTCACGGAAGGGGATGATCTGCTGCACGATGCCCTTGCCGAACGTGGTGGTGCCCACAAGTGTCCCCAGCCCATGATCCTTAATAGCCCCGGCCATGATCTCCGATGCGCTGGCGGAATTCATGTCAACCAGCACCACAAGCGGTACGTCCAGTTTCCTGGAACCATCACAGGTATATTCGGACCGTTTTCCGTTTTTGTCCTCCGTATACACAATCATCCCTTTGGGCAGAATCATCCTGGCCATCTCCACTACGGCGTTCAGACTTCCGCCGGGGTTGCCCCGCAGGTCCAGAATCAGTCCCTTCATGCCGGAACCTTTTGCCGTGGCAAGCGCATCCGCAAACTGATCTATGGACACTTCGTCAAACTCGGTCACCTGGATGTAAGCCATTCCGTCTTCCAACATGGTATACTCCACGGTAGGCGTCTCCACCTGTCTTCTGGTCACGCTGACTTCCAGATAATCAGAAACATCCTCCCGGATAATCGTCAGAACTACATCTGTATTTTCAGGACCCTTAATCATGCCCACAACTTCCGTCAGATTCATTCCATAGGTTGCAACCCCATCCACCTCATAAATCAGGTCATTGGCCCGCAGATCCACTTCCTCCGAAGGTGCTCCTTCAATGGTTCCGCTGATCTTCGGAAGTCCCGTGACAGTATCCAGCTGAATGTAGGCGCCGATGCCAAAGTAGACCCCTTCAGTCTGTTCCATCAGCAGAGCAAGCTCTTCCGCGGAGTAATACTCGGAATAAGGATCTCCCAGCGCCGATATCATTCCCCTGTAAATGCCATTCTGGAACTCCTCGTTCGTCACTTCCCCGAGATAAAAATATTTATTGACAGTGCTCTCCAGATTCTGCAGTTTGGTAACCACACTCTCGTCGATAGCAGAGCCTTCCTGAAACCGAAACTGCTCATCGGACTGCCTTGGAGCCTCCATCAGCTTCTGGATATAAAGGCCCAGATAGCAAATGGCAAATATCATCAATGCACCTGCGATTCCCGTGATCAGTCCCCCGAGGAAAAGCCCCTTGCCGCTTCCCCTTTCTCCCTTCGCCACAGGAATGGGCTGCGGCGGCATTGAATAGTCGAATCCCGACTGTTCGCCGTATATCCGTTCATTGTCCGTCCGGTCACTATATGCCTGACGATTGTAAGTCTGCCTCGGCTCATCGCCGTTCGTCTGCCCCGACGCCGTACCTCCGCCATTTCCGGAAATATTATCAAAATAGGAATCATTTTTGTCCATAGCCATCTTTCTTCCTTTCCGCACCCTGCAGATGCCTTTCACTCTGCTCTGTGCCTTTCCTCAGTTCCACAGCATCACTACTCCTTGAGGTAATTCCATGGAGACACATAGGAACCGTTCAGCCGTACACTGAAATGCAGGTGATTTCCGGTAGATCGGCCGGTAGATCCCACGGCAGCGATCGTATCACCCCGCGCCACAATATCATCCTTTTTCACATACAATGCCGACGCATGCATATATATGGTATACAATCCATCCCCATGATCAATAAAGCAATAATTTCCCATGCTGGAGCTGTATGCCGCAGCCACCACTTTCCCATCATAGGCGGCGTAGATAGCCGTCCCGGCCGGCGCGGCAAAATCCACACCATTATGGAACTTCTCAATGCCCAGAATCGGATCTGTTCTCATTCCATAATCATCGGACATTCTCGTATAAGAAGCCATTGGGAACTTGAACATACCGCCGTCATACTTCAAAACGGAACCATTGCTTGCAATCAGTTTCTTTCGTTCTTCCGCTACGGCCGCCTCCAGCATCCGGATCTCTTCTTCCTGCGCCTTGATGTCAGCCTCGTACTCCCGAATGACCTTTTCCTTGTTGTTAATATCGGTCTCATAAGCAATGATATCCCGGTGCTTCTGTTCTATTAATTCCTCCAGGTTCTGCTGCTCCACCTCTACGCCCGCTTTGGTTTCATCCAGAATCTCCTTTTCCAGCTCCAGGTCTTCCTTACACAGCTCCACGTACTCTCTGACCATTTTGTAATTCTGCCACATCGTCTGGTCATAAGATGCGACCCGTTCCGCATAATCAGCTTTGTTCAGAAAATCCCCCATACTTTTCGACTGCAGCAGTAAATCTACGATGCTGGGCGTTCCGTTCTCATACATTAATCTTATGTGCACAATCATGGATTCTTTCTGATTTTCTTCTTTTTCCAGAGCCGCCTCCAGCTCTTCTTCCGTCCGGCGGATTTCCTCCTCCTTTGCACTGATCTGCGCTTTCAATGCAGCAATATTCTGTTCTATCTGTTCCAGCTCTCCATCCAGCTGTCTTACATAATTTTCCAGATTGTCCTTCTGATTCTCCAGATTCTTCTTTATTTCTTTCAGATTGCTGAGACCGCCCTGCAGCGCTTTTTTCTCCTCTTTCTTCTTAGAGATCTGGCTTTCTTTTTCCTTGATACTGTCCGAAGTGACAGCGGAACGGTTAGACGCCTCCACCTGTGTTGGTGCGGCCCCCTGCTCTGTCATTCTCCCCTGAAGCACTATGGTCAGGCAGCACACTCCAAGGCACCATTTCCATTTTTTCTTCATAGGCCGCTACTCTACACCCGCAAATGCTTTCTGACTGTGGTAATACTTCCCAGAAATCCGATTCCCACACCTACACCAATGGACACCGGTGTCAATATGTGAAAAATCTCTTCCACCGGCAGAAAAGCCAGGAAATTACTGAGAATGGAAAATCTCTCTTCGATATAAGTCAACGCATAATTATAAATACTGTAAATCAGCCCCAACGGCACCAGGGCGCCCAAGAGGCCAATCAGCATCCCCTCCAGCACAAAGGGAGCCCTTACGAAAAAGTCCGTGGCGCCGATATATTTCATAATATTGATTTCCTCCGAGCGGACAGAGATACCGATGGCCACCGTATTGCTGATCAGGAAAATGCTGACGGCCAGCAGAATCACAATGATTCCCATGGACACATAGGCAATCAGCAGATTCGCACCGCTCAAAGTATCCGCAGTCAGTGCCGAATGATTGACTTTCCGCACTTCCGGAAAGGATTCCAGCCATGTGACCAACGCACTTTGCAGCGACACATCACTTAGAAAAACCTCATAGCTGTTATCCCCTTCTAGCGGATTCTCCAGAAATCCCAGCGAATAGGCCTGATAATCTTCTCCGAACTGCTGCTGTGTAAATTTTTCCCAGGCTTCATCATCCGAAATAAACTTTACCTCAGAAACCTCGGCTCGGTTGGCAATCAGCTGGCCGATCTCTTCTATCCGTACATCCGTAGGAATAGAATCTTCTCCATGGGTCTGTCCATAACGTGCGCACAGATCATTTTCGCTGTGGAAAAATACAGTTACGGATACCCCTTCCTCCGCCTTCATCACAATACTGCGAAAGTTTGACACAATGGCATAAAATATGCCAAACAAAAACAGACAGGCGGCAATGGTTGCTATGGAAGCCAGGGAGTACCACTTATTGCGGAAAATATTGACAAAGCCCTGTTTTATGGTGTAAAACAAAGTGCTAATCTTCATCGATATACTCTCCCCCTTCCTCGTCATTGATAATGATGCCTCGCTTCATGGTGACCACTCGCTTGTGCATGGCATTGACGATTTCTCTGTTATGGGTAACCACCACCACTGTCGTCCCGTTCTGATTGATTTCTTCCAGCAATGTCATGATTTCCCAGGAATTCTTGGGATCCAGATTACCGGTTGGCTCGTCCGCAAGCAGAATAGAAGGGTTATTCACCAGAGCCCTCGCCAGCGCCACCCTCTGTTGCTCGCCGCCGGACAACTGCCTGGTCTTCGCCTTATATTTCCCTGCCAACCCCACCGTTGCCAGGATAGTCGGCACGTTCCTTCTGATTTCAATGGCTGGAGTCTCGATAATGCGCTGTGCAAACGCCACATTCTCATAGACATTCCTGTCGTTCAGCAGCCGGAAATCCTGGAATACCACCCCAAGGTTACGGCGAAATTTCGGCACCTGTCTATGCTTCAGTTTCGCCAGGTCACTGCCCATTACATAAACACTGCCGCTGGTAGCCGTAAGCTCCCGCAGCAGAAGTTTAATCAGCGTAGATTTTCCGGAACCACTGTCCCCTACGATAAATACAAACTCTCCTCTCCCGATTCCCAGCGTAATACCATTGAGGGCCGGGGCCCCCTTGGAATAGACCTTACTCACATTATCCAGAAAGATAATGCCGTTATCCTCTATAAATTGTTCCCGTTTTTTCCAGGATAGTTCTCTTTTGGTCATCACTTTCCTCCATACATAAACCTCCCTGCGGTTTAGAAATCCGCACTCTCCATATATCTCATATACTTTACAACCATAAGCGCTATCTTAAAGGTGATCGCATCCTCAAAAACACGCAGATCCAGCCCTGTGCTCTTCTGTAACTTGTCAAGGCGGTAAACCAGCGTATTCCGGTGGATAAACAGCTGCCGGGAAGTCTCGGATACATTCAGACTGTTTTCGAAGAATTTGTCAATGGTGCTCAACATCTCTTCGTCAAAATCCTCAGGACTCCTTCCGCCAAAAATTTCACGGATAAACATCTTACACAAGGGTATCGGCAGCTGATAAATCAAACGGCCTATGCCCAGCTCGCTGTAGGCCACAATTTCTCTCTCATCAAAAAATATTTTCCCCACATCCAATGCCATTTTGGCCTCTTTATAGGAACGGCTGACTTCTTTAATCTCCTGTACCACCGTACCATAGGCCACACGGATATCCTTTACCCCCTCTTTTTTCAGGAAATTCCAGAGTCCCTTCGCCGCCTTATCCATCTCTTTCAGCGAATCGCCGTCCGAAAGCTCCTTTACGATAATGACATTGTTCTCGTCTACTTCTGTGACAAAGTCCTTCCCGCTTCCTCTGTAATGCGTCCTTGCCAGCTCCAGGATATTGCTGTCTCGTCCGCCCAATGCCTCCACGATCAAAACCGCTCTCGGTACATCCGTCTGAATATGCAGCTTCTTGGAACGGCTGTATATATCTACAAGCAGCAGATTGTCCAGAAGCAGATTCTTGACAAAATTATCCTTGTCAAATCTCTCCTTGTAAGCCACCAGTAAATTCTGAAGCTGAAAAGCTGCCAGCTTTCCGATCGTATAGACATCCTCACCGGCTCCGCTGGCGATCAGTACATACTCTAATTGCTGTTCATCAAAAACCTTGAAAAACTGATATCCCTGTATTTCCTGGGAATCCGCCGGAGAAGCGGCAAATTCCACCACCGTCCTGGATACACTGCTCATATCAACAGTGGAAGCCACTTCGTTGCCATCTACATCCAAGACACAAAATTCAACTCTTGCAATGCCCTTCAGTCCATCAATTGTGTTCTGCAAAATCTGATTTGATATCATGTAATCCCCGCTCCTTTTTGACTGCCAGACCGATCTTTGCTATGATAAGACTTCGCTTTACCGGTTTCTGAACCTATAATAAGCCTCATATATACAAATGTACAAAAAATACAACAAAAAAGCAATAGCTTTTTACTAACTTTAACAAAAAAAGCCCTGGCAATAACAAAAAGGCCGCCTGACACATTAGTCTCAGGCAGCCTCGGGACCTCTACTCATACCCTCATGTCAAAATTGGAACCAATATTTGGATTCACGCTTAATTCCATGGCTGCCGCGTCCAGCATTTCCACTATCCCGGCACCCAGCTTCTCATTGGTGTCCATTGCTTTCTCCAATACTGCCGTTCCTATCTGCGACAAGTTGGAAACATTTGCCAATGCAATCGATACGCCTGTAATGTCCATTTTTACACCTCCCTGATACCTATTTCGGCACACATACCTGTCATTGTTATAACCTCATGAACTGGTCCTGTAAATACTGTCTCCCTTAAATTCTATCTTTCTCTCCTTATACAATCTTCCCACAGCCCGTTTGAACTCATTCTTGCTCATTCCTGTCTCCCTTCTGATCAGCTCCGGAGAGGCTTTGTCGTTAAAGGCCAGTACACCCTCCCGCTCTTCCAGCATGGAAAGTATCTTCCGGGCGTCCTTATCCATCTGCAGATAAGCCTTGTCCCGAATGCTTAAGGAAAGTCTGCCGTCCTCCCGCACCTTGACCACCCTCGCATTTACATCCTTCCCCAGCTCCACATCCCCATATAGCTCCTTGCAGGGAATCAATGCGGAGTACATATTATCCACCGCCACAAAAGCCCCAAAATTATCACTCATCTCATAGACACGTCCCACCACCCTGTCATCCGGTCCGTAAGGACTGTCCGTACGCAGATTCTCATATACATTCATGGTGGCGCAGAGGCGGTTGCTCTTATCGATGTAAAGAGATACCAGCACCTTATCTCCCTGTTCTACCTTACCTCTCTGCTGCCTGAAAGGAAGCAGTAAATCCTTCTCCAGCCCCCAATCCAGAAACGCACCTATTTTCCCCACTTGAGCCACTTCCAGCTCGGCCACCTGCCCCATCTGCAGCTTTGGTTCCCGTATGGTGGCAATCAACCGGTCTTTTGAATCTCGATAAATAAATACCGTCACAGCATCCCCCGTGTCACAGCCTTCCGGCACCTGCTTTGCCGGCAGGAGAACCACTTCCTTCTTCTCCTCGGCGGAAGCTGCCAGATAGACACCGAATTCCGTTTTCCGCACCACCACCAATTCCTGTTTTTGCCCCAAATAAATCATATCCACACTCCCTGGCACACAGCCTTTATGAAAATTCTACCACCACATAAGGTTTTCCGGCCTCATCCCTCAGGGCGATGACAAAGCGGTTCTCCTCCTGCGCCACACAGGGAATCAGCACATCGTCAAGAAAGGCCTGTTTCTTATACTCTGCCCTGATCTGCCTCACTCCGCGGTTTTCCGGCAGATAGTCCATGGCAATATTGATAAACTGCTGGTTATTTACATGGTAATTGGTGTCCAGATGATGCTTCCTGACCACAACTGCCTCCCTTACCGCAAGGTCTGCAGGAAGCGCAATCTTCCGGGGTGCATACTCCATCTCAAGCTTTTCTTCCAGTCGGTACCCTTCCCTCATCTCCATCGGTATGGCTGTTGGCTTACCGGTTTCCGTATCCAACAGGCTCCAGAGAGAATTCGCTTTGGCCACATATTCTCCCTTTTCATCCAGCATTGCAAAATTCCTGCTGCCCAGAAATCCCTTCATATCATAGGGCAGCGTGGCTATGGTTACTTTTTCACACAGCGCCGGATATCGCTTTGCCACAATCTGCCACGAAGAAAGCACCCACACCATATGCCGCTCTTTCAAATAATTCAGCCCCAGTCCCAGATCCTCTGATTGAAATGTGGAGCAATCCTGAAAATAGTTGATAAGGGAAGCCATGGTAAGCTTCCCTTCACTGTCCGTCTCACTGTACCTGATTCTGCTCTCAAATGTATACATGAAATTTCCTCTCTGCCGCCTTTCAGACAAATAGCTGAATGAGAATCATTACAATCCAGAAAATGCAGTAGATGATCATACCCACATTCAGAATCACCGTGCGGAATCTCTTCCCCCTGGGAATCACAACAGCCCCTTTGTTGAGAGCGAACTTCCGTTTCACCAGATTGACAATGAGTAAAATACCACCGGCTATCACCATTCCCAGAACAAAGACCAGATAGAGCAGATACAGCAGCCATCCCCCCAAATGCGCCATCACATATTCCATCAGCGCATCCGGCTCCAGCCCATTGGATATTACCCGCATATACTCTTCCATATCCACCATTTCCATCAGCCATTTGCTGACCACGCCTCCCATAAAATTAACCATCATATGAAGGGCAATGGTAATTTTCAGATTTCCGGTCTTCACATACAAAAACGCTAAAAACACACCCAGCGTAAATGCATAGACGAACTGATTCAGATTTCCATGAAACAGGCCGAACATGAGGCCGGACAACACTATGGCAATGCCTTCCCCGTAACGGACTGTTCTGTCCACGATCAGCTTCCGGAATATATATTCCTCCATAATAGGCGCACATATCACAGTCAGAAACGCCACCAGCCACATGCTGGTAGAAGACGTGATATCCAGAATTACATTATCCACCGGGCTTCCCTTCAAGGCCCCGATGATAATTGTTATGATATTTCCCACAAAATTAGATGCATATAAAATGGAAAAGCACATAATCGCAGATACCAGAAAAGCCTTCCCGGTTATCTTCCCAGGTACCGGTCTGTCAGCAGGTACAATTCTTACCAGCAGAATCAATATCGGCATTCCCACAAGATACATGGGCGCCATGGAGATCAGCAATGCCACATCCGCATTCTCCAGCCATTCCGGCTTCAGCACCTGAATCAAAATAGCAGGAATCAGCTGCACGGCATAAATCACAATCATACCTACCACAAACATTCCGCCAAGCAGCGAAAAATGCTTCCTGGCCGCCTTCAGCTCGTCCGCCTGTCCATAGGTATTTTCCGTAGAATCAAATCTGTTTATTTCTTCCATACTTCTGTCCTCGTTTTGCTCTCTTTCTTCAAAGACGATATAAAGCATCTCTTTGTTCTCTCAAAATTTTATCATAAACCGACTTTTTTGTACAGTATATTTCAAGGGCACAACATATTTTCCTTTTTTCAAAAATCCAATTCTTCCATGTCTATCGGCTATATAACCTGAGCCTGCAGATAATAAGGCAGAGCGCTTCCATAAACCGTAATCACCAGAGCCAGCACAATACCTGCCAGCACCGCCGTACACAGCCAGTTCTTTCCTTTTTCCGGACATTTTCTCCACAGGGGAAATTTTTCCAGTCCCCGGCTCACATAGTACATAAACGGAATCACCCCCGGCAGGATGTACCTCCCCTGGGCCTGATAATCCACCATATACGCATATCTGATCAGCAGAATCAATGGCATGAGCATGCAGAATACCATCACCCCGTGAAAAAGCACTCGAAGCCATTTCCGGTCTTCCGTTTTCTTCTGATTCCTGCTTCTGCAAAATACCATGCTCAAAATCCCCACCCCAAAAAGGATTCGGTAAAATCTGTAGATACTTCTCCGTGTATACAGACTAGTGGAGCCATAACACGCGATAAAACTGTCACTCAGTTTTTCAAAAAAATCCGTCTGAAACAGCATCTCCGACAAAGGCTTTCCCTGGCTGTGATAAGTCTCCCTGGCAATGCCGAAGGATTTGATGAAATTTTCCTTTGTCGTAAGACCAACAATATCTCCGTCATACAAAATATAATTCCGGATAAAAGACCAGCTGATACATAGAAGAACCACGCCACAGATGGGGAGCCCCTTTTTCAGAAGGCCCCTCCAGTCATATTTCCATCTGCCATCCCGCCTTTTCAGGAAATAAGCGGCAAACAGGACCATACTGCCCAAAATGAAGCCATAAGCATTGTAATAGGACAAAGCACAGAGAATCACGCCCGCCGCCAGAAACCCACAGGCTCTGACAGAAAATCCATCCCCGTAACCACATACCAGTCCATAAAGCATCAGCGCCGTGGACAGCAGGCACATGGAATCCGGATTCACATACGTGTGCAGGAACAGACTCTGCGGCAGAAAAGTCACCAGAAAGCAGAACAGCCACCGCACCCTCTCATCCTGAAACAGCTTCTTTCCCAACAACCAGACCAGCCAGGCCATGCCGAATCCAATTGCCACATTGACCAGTCTGGCCGTATACAAAAGGGCAAGCTGAGAATCTGTAAAAAGCTTTACAAAGCGCATGGCATATCCCTGCACCATGTAGGGAAGCAACGTGTAAAAACCATAGGTCCATCTGCATTCTCCGCTGAAAAGCTCCTCTTCAAAGCCTGTGGGAAGCGTTCCGTGATTACAGATATACAATGGCACCTTATATCGCGAGTGCTCGTCCGGCGGATTGCACAGGGAAGGAAAGGTATCGTTTAACGGCTGGTTCAGCGCAATTGTCAGCGCTACTGTCAGATAAATCCCCAAATATAACAGCATCAGAAGTTTCTCTCTGCTTCCTTTTTCCATTTTTTGCTTTCTCACCGCTTCTCCCTTTTCTTCATTACATGTGCCGGACCCCTGCTTTTCTTTTTCATAAGCATAGCATAGGCCAGAAGCAATTGCAAGCTGCTCTGCTATCCTATAGGCGCGCACTTTACAAATATTTACACTGATTTTATTGCATCCGCTATTTTGTATCTGTTATAATATCAGAAATATAAAAAGGGGAGGCCTGTCCTGATAGGCAGGCGAGGAGAAATGATTATGAACATCAATCTTGCCGAAATGCTGAAATCTTTACCTACAGAAATCTGGTGCTCCGAAACGGTCAGCATACAGCCCATACATGATGACGATGATCTGTGGTATGCTACGGTAGAATGCCGCCTGTATCCGGAGCAGGAGGATTATGTCAATCCCGCAGGCTTTTCCATCGGAAGGGCCTGGCTGAATCCAAACGACAGCCTGCCTTGTATCATCCGTGATTCCCGAGGAAAGCGGATCGGCTACATAATTCTGCGGAAATGGCTGACAGGAGGGGAAGAAGCCCTGAACTGGAGCTTCTATCTGGACAGAGATTCACAGGGAATGGGCTATGGCAGAGCCGCCGCAAAGCTGGCAGTGAAGATCCTGAAAACAGCAGTCCCGGATATGCCAATTAAGCTGTCTACGGAATCAGACAATATCAAAGCTCAGAGATTATATCTGTCTATAGGCTTTGTAAAAACTGACGAGATGGATGGGGATGATTATGTCTTCCGATCTTCCTGATTTCGATAACGGCATAATCTATACTTCCAGTCGCCTTAAAATGCAAAAGCTCCTCAAGCTCCATTTTTCGGCAAAAATCATCCCCGATGAATCTCTCCACCGGGGTCTTTCAAGCAGGGCAACCCCTGCTGCGCAGGGCAACCCCTGCTGCGCAGGGCTACAAGGATTCGAACCTTGAAATGACAGAGTCTTAAGTCCGTCATTTCAGGGGCGGTTTGCCCGGGAAAATCAAGGCGTTCCAGAGCGCCCCACCAGTAAAATAATCTATGGAATAATCTATCGGCTTCCGGGAGACGCAAGTTCTTTCAATGCATCGTAGACTATTCTTTGGAGATATTCCTTTTTAGAAAAATCTGTTCCGTCAGAAAAATACGCATTGTATGCGACCAGCGCTGTCCTGACATATATGCTGTTCTTTTCAAAGAGCTTTCTATACTAACGGAAAACCCATTTCATCGGCAAACTGACAGCAAAACGTGATGGTGGTTCTGGTAT
>CAQUWW010000058.1:0-476 GCA_948896875.1 uncultured Acetatifactor sp.
ACATGTCCGAGTAGTGCCCATAGAATTTACGGACGTATCTTTGGCCGGAAATTCTGTGCAGGGAATTGGTACTGCTCGGGCATGTACGGAACTATAAATAGGAGATATCATATACATGAGCAAAGCATTGGGAATGATAGAATTTAAGACAGTCTCCGCCGGTGTGACGGCGGCGGACGCCATGGTGAAGACCGCGTCTGTGGAGCTGGTGGAAGCGCAGACAGTATGTCCCGGAAAGTACATAGCTTTGATCAGGGGGGATTTAAGCGCGGTAGATGCCGCAGTGGAGGCGGCCAAAGTCCAGTACGGGGAGCAGCTGATCGACAGCTTTGTGCTGGGCAATCCACATGAGGGCATTTTCCCTGCCATATACGGAACCACCCATGTGGAGCATATCAGCTCCCTGGGAATTCTGGAGACCTTCGATGCCTCTGCCATCATTGTGGCGGCCGACGTGGCGGCGAAGACGGCGGACG
>CAQUWW010000058.1:486-16990 GCA_948896875.1 uncultured Acetatifactor sp.
GCAAAGGGAATGTGCGGCAAATCCTATGTATTCCTGTGCGGGGAGGTGTCCGCAGTGGAGGCGGCCATTGCCAGAGCAAAAGAGAGCGTGGCCCAGAGCGGCATGTATCTGGATTCCACGGTGATCGCCCATCCGGACCCGCAGATTTGCCGGTCCATTTTGTAACCACAGGGATTACAATGTTTATATGCCCTTGTGCAACTTTATGACGGATTATCCAATTTAGAGTAGTTTATATAAAGGAACTGTGGTAACATTTTCTTGTAAAGGGAAAAATGAGGGAAATGAATAAGGAAGGGCGTGGACAGATGCTGGCGGTAGAACGAAGGAACCTGATTCTGGAAAAACTGCAGAACGAACGGAAAGTGGTGGTCAGTGAGCTGAGCGCTCTTTTTGACGTTTCGGAGGAAACGATTCGCCGTGACCTGGACAAGCTGGACAGGCAGGGGCTTGCCATCAAAAGCTATGGCGGTGCGGTGCTGAATGAGAATTCCGGTCTGGACATGCCCTTCAACGTGCGGAAGAAGAGAAACAGCAGAGCGAAACAGGAGATTGCGGCTCTGGTGAGCGGCCTGGTGCAGGAGGGAGAGCATATCATCGTGGACCCCAGCACCACGGCGGTGGCGGTGGTAAAGGCCCTGAAGAACAGGAAGAAGCTGACGGTGGTCACAAGCTCCATCGAAGTGCTGATCGAGCTTTCGGATGTAAGCGGATGGGAGGTCATCTGTACGGGCGGAACCCTCCGGGAAAATTATCTGACCCTGACAGGGGCCAGAGCCGTGGACATGATTCGCTCCTTCAATGCGGACAAGGTGATTTTATCCTGTAAGGGACTGGACATGGAGAAGGGGGCCACGGATGCCCATGAGATGCTTTCTCAGTTGAAGCAGGCCATGCTCCGGTCGGCCAGACAGCGCATTCTGGCGGTGGATCACTCGAAATTCGGAAATGTGGCCTTCTCACGAATCTGTGAGCCGGCCGATATCGATATCGTGGTGACGGATGTCAGGCCGGAGCAGAAGTGGCTGGATTTTTTTGCAGAGAAAGGAATTGAGTGTCTGTATGGCGAAGAGGGAGACAGAGGCGAATGCGGAGAGGACAGCGGAGACAAAAGCGAATAGTGGAGTGAAGGTAAAGACAAAGAGCGCAGGGGCGGCAAATGCGAAGAGAGCAATGGAAGCAAAGGGGAAGAGGGAAACGAAAGCGACGACAACCATAGCCTTCGCCAATAACAAGGGCGGAAGCGGCAAGACCACAACCTGTGCAAATGTGGGATATTCGCTGTCCATATTGGGAAAAAAAGTGCTTCTGGTGGACGGCGACATGCAGATGAACCTCACATTGTCCTTTTTTCCGGAAGACAAAGTGCTGGATTTCGCATCCGGAGAGAGAAATCTGTACACCGCGTTGAAAAAAGGGGAGGACCTGACAGAATATGTGGCGGCTACCCCCTATGAGAGGCTGGACCTGATTCCCTCGTCCACTCTGATGAGCGGTATCGAGTATGAGCTTTTCGGCAGACAGCGCAGAGAGTACATTCTGGCGGGGCTCCTGGAGAGACTGAAAGAAAGCGGTGGATACGATTACATTCTGATGGATGCGCCGCCGACGCTGGGTGGCTGGGTGACCAACATTCTCTGTGCTTCCGATTTCGTAATTCTCCCGGTGGAGGCAAGTCCCTGGGGGCTTTTTGGTGTTGCGAATATGTTTGAATTTCTGGAGGATGTAAAGAGACAGGCTCCGGATCTTATCCTTCTGGGAGTGGCCATCACGAAGATGGATGCCAGAAAAAATTATGGCAGACAGACGTTATCGGTACTTCGGGAGTTTGAAGAGGTACGGGTATTTGACACCATTATCCGGGTGGACAGCGAGATTGAATGGGCCCAGGACAATTCCAGGCCGGTTATGGCCTATAAGAAATCGGCCAGAAGCGCCAAGGAGTATCTGGAGCTGGCAAAGGAGGTAGAAAAATATGTCAGTAGGAGCAGGCAGTATCAGGAGAGCCGCCAGGACAGTAAGCGCGGCGCAGGAGAATGAGAAAGTGAAAACGGCGTCTGAGGCTGAGGCGGAAAGGGCAGATCAGACGACAGGAAGGGTAAAATCGGAGAAGCCGGAGAATGTGAAAGCGGAGTCGGAAGAAAAAGGAGAAGCTGTCGTCAGGAGGCAGCAGGAAGGACAGGGCGCAAAGAAGGCAGATAAGCCCAAGGAAAAGCCAAAGCCGAAAGTGAAACCTCAGGAGAAGAAAGCGGGAAAGGTTCGAAAGGAAGCAGGAAAGAAAGTAGAAAAGAAACCGGAAAAGAACAGGAAGTCGGCTTCCGGAAAGAAGGCAGAACAGAAAGCAGCCGGGGCGCAGAAAGCAGTGAGAATCGGAGAACCATTGCCGATACATCTTTTATAATCATTAAATTTATACATTTTTTATTGACACAGAGTATAAAAAAACGATAAGATAGAGGAGATGATTGCCGTTTAGATGAAGAGAGTGCTTCTGCAAGAGGGTCAGAAGCGGTTAAAGGAGGAGTTTTATTGAAGAAAAATGAATTGTACTTGAATGATTATGCACAGTTATGCAGGGAAGCCGATCATCTGGAGCCGGAGATGTTCGACCAGTACGAAGTCCAGCGGGGCTTGCGTGACAAGAATGGAAACGGCGTGGTGACGGGCCTTACGAACATATCCCGGATTGACGCTTTCAAAATAGTGGACGGAGTGAAGACGCCCTGCGAAGGTAAGTTATGGTATCGGGGGTATGACTGTATCGAGTTGGTGAAAGGATTTCGGGGGAAACATTTCGGATTCGAGGAGACAGCCTATCTTCTACTGTTTGGCAGTCTGCCCAATGAGAAGCAGCTGAAACAGTTTCGGGATATTCTGGCGGCCAACAGGACGCTGCCCACCAATTTTACAAGGGATGTCATCATGAAAGCGTCCAGCAATGATATCATGAATTCTTTGACCAGAAGTGTGCTGACTCTGGCTTCTTATGACAGGAATTGCAGTGATACTTCGGTGGAGAATGTGCTGCGGCAGTGTCTCAATCTGATCAGTGTGTTTCCTATGCTGGCGGTCTATGGATATCATTCGTACAATCATTATCAGAATGACGAGAGCATGTACATACATCGACCCTCCAAAAAGTTGTCTACGGCGGAAAATCTGCTGATGATGCTCAGGCCTGATAAGAATTATACCCAGCTGGAAGCAGATGTGCTGGATATAGCGTTGGTACTGCATATGGAGCACGGCGGCGGTAACAATTCCACTTTTACGACTCGTGTTGTGACATCCTCCGGCTCAGATACCTATTCCGTGATTGCGGCGGCGCTGTCTTCGCTGAAGGGACCAAAGCATGGCGGTGCGAACATCAAGGTTGTGGAGATGATGCATGATATAGAGAAGCATGTGTCCGACTGGGAGGACGAGGACGCTGTCAGAGATTATCTGAAGAAAATCCTGAACAGGGAGGCTTTCGACCGCAAGGGACTGATTTACGGTATGGGGCATGCGGTATACTCTCTTTCCGATCCCAGGGCCCAGGTGTTTAAAGGATTTGTGCACAGATTGGCTGCGGCGAAGGGGAGAGAGAAGGATTTTGCCCTGTATTCTATGATAGAACGTATGGCGCCGGAAGTGATTGCGGAGAAAGCCCGCATTTATAAGGGTGTCAGCGCGAATGTGGACTTTTACAGTGGATTTGTGTACAGTATGCTGGAGATCCCGCTGGAAATGTTTACTCCCATATTTGCCATTGCCAGGATTGTGGGATGGAGCGCTCACAGAATTGAGGAACTGATTAATATGGACAAAATTATCCGTCCCGCATACAAGAGTGTTATGCGGCAGCAGGAATATGTGGAGATGGAGAAGCGATAATAGATAGAGAGAATCCGGCAGGCTTTACACCTGCCGGGTTTTTTGCTATAATGAATCCAGTTTCAGAGAAAAACGATTTGAAGGAAAATGAGAACTGATGAAGGCAAAAATAGCAAAATCCGGACCTTTTGTACTTCTGGGGCTGACTTTTCTCGGCCTGGTATGTCTGAATATTTTCCGGCAGGATCATTGGCTGGATTCCGATATGGCGGCGGAAATGATTTTTTCCCGATTGCTGGCGCAGGAGGGGCATCTTTTTGGTACGCCTGAATGGTATTATTCCACGGAGTTCCGTGTGCTGTACACGCAGTTGGTGATGGTACCTTTGTTCCATCTCTTTGACAACTGGCATTTGATCCGGCTGCTCACGAATGTGGCGGCTTATCTTCTGATGCTGGTTTCCTACTTTTATATGATGAACCCGTTGAAGGTGAAAAAAAGCAGGATAGCTTTGACCGGCACCATTCTCCTTCTGCCGTTTTCCGAGACGATGATGACCCATATGCAGATGGGAAATACCTATATGGTTCATGTGATTCTTTTGTTTCTCTTTTTTGGCATGTTTCTCCGCCTGGTGAAAAGGGAGGGTATTGGTCCGGCCAGGAGATGGGAGTTGCGGGTGTTCTATGTGGCTCTGGCCTTTGTGTTCGGACTGTCCGGCGTGCGCTATCTGCTGGCAATGCAGTGTCCGCTGTTTTTTGCCTCTTTCCTGTATCTGATGGGTTCGGATGAATTTCAGATGTTCCGAAAGCAGTTGGGAATCAGCCAGAATCCCAGAGCCTATTGGAAACGCATCTGGAAAAGTGATCAGGCGGGATATCTGTATTACAGCCTTGTGGGGGCGCTGGCTGCCGTGGCCGGATATGGGGTAAATGTGCTTTGGGTGAGCCATAGATTTGTATTTCAGACGTATGGCGCCACAAATTTTATCGCAGTATATCAGGGAATCCTGTGGGAGAGAGTGCAGAATGCGCTGGGAAGTCTGCTGATGCTTTTTGGTTATATTCCGGATAAGGGGTTTTTGTCCCTGCGGGGATTGATCAGTCTGATTTCCTTTGTTCTCATCGGCATTTTTGGCTATTGTATGGTCAGAGCATACAGAAAGAGTCACGGACAGCGCTTCTTTGTAGTTCTGTTTCTGGCGGTTGCCCTGGCAGTCAATGTCTTTGTTTTTATTTTTACCACGAGTACCATGGTGCCAAGGTATTATATTTCCATTCTGATCTTTGCGCTTCCGGTGCTTTGCATCTATCTGGAGGGAGACGAGCCGACGCTGGATAAGATTCTGGCGGGAGCGCTGCTGGGCCTCTGCCTGTGTATGAGCACTGCCAAAGTCACGCTCTCTTTCCTGACGGTGGATAAAAATGCAGACAAACGTGCCGCCGCGGCTTATCTGGAAGAAAATGACTATGATTTCGGGTTTGCCTCTTACTGGAATGCCAATATCGTGACAGAGCTGACCAATGGCAAAGTGGAGGTTGGAAATATTCTGGACCCGGAAAGTCTGGAATATTTCAAATGGTCTTCCCCAGTGAAATATTATGAGGCGGACTATCATCAGGGGCCGGTATTCTTGCTGCTGACCTCCGAGGAAGAGGAAACCTACAGGAATGCGAAGGCGCTGCGGATGGGAGAGCAGGTTTATGAAGATGAGAATTATGTGATTCTTGTGTATGAAAGTGTGGAGGCGTTGAAAGCCTGTGCGGAGTGAGGCAGGATTTTTGTATCTGCCGTGTCGGAACCTGAGCTTGCGGCAGTGAGAAAATATATGGTATAATATGTCCATATTCATGGCAGGAAACGGCCGAATGGCCATCAGTACCATGTGCGTTGCTGTGCACATGGTATAATGACCTTATTCCTGACAGGAAACGGCCCGGGAGGCCATCCGGAACGAAGAAAAAGAACAGGCCAGCAAATGGCGGAATGCGTGAAAATTTGAAGAAGATACTGAAAATATTCTTTTTTTCCATAGTGTTTGTAATCATGGCGGGATGCCTTGGGATTCTGATCTGTGCCTTGAATCCTTCACTGACGGCGATGCTGGCGGAAAAAGTGGAAACGATGAATTCGGCGCCGCCGGCCGGAAGCGGAGGAGTGGAGATCGGCTTTTTGCCGGGGGAAGGTGGTTCCGAAGAGATTCAGCCAGGTGTGAATGAAGATTGGCTGGGAGAATTGACGGATTCCGGTTATGAGCCGCCTGTAAGCCGTCCGGCGGATCCGCCTGCGGCTGTGAGCGGGAGAACGGGATATGAGCCGGTGCAGGAGGAAGCGGAGCAGATCGCGCAGGAGGAAGCGGATCAGCTGGCGGATACTGTGGCTCCGGGAGATACAGGCAGCGGACTTACCTTCGACGGAGAGCTTTATCCCTATTATGCCATGCTGGAAAGGGATATGCAGCAGCTGTACAGTCAGATTTATGCCAATGCCTTGCAGCGCAATACTGTGTTTGCGCCGGTGGTATCCGCCAGTGTGGAGCAGCTTAAGAGTGTGTTTGAAGCGGTCTATAACGATCATCCGGAGCTTTTCTGGCTGGAGACCGCGTACTCCTGTAAATATCTTCCCAATGGCGGCTGTGTGGAGATTACCCTGAAATATAATGAAACCGCAGAGAATCTGGAAGAGGCGAAGCAACGCTTTGACGGAGCGGCGGAGGAGATTTTGGCCGGCGCCAGAGCACTGGGTTCCGATAGTGAAAAAGAAAAATACATTCATGACGCTCTGATGCAGTCTGTGGTTTATGAAGTAAGTGCGCCCATGAATCAGAGCGCATACAGCGCCCTGGTAAACGGAAGGAGTGTCTGTGCCGGATACGCCAGAGCGTTCCAGCATCTGATGCAGCAGTTGGGGATTCCCTGCTATTACTGCACCGGTTATGCGGGAGAGGAGCATGCGTGGAATATTGTCAGGATGGACGGCGCTTATCGCAATGTGGATGTCACCTGGGATGATACGGAGACGCCCACTTATGACTACTACAATAAGACGGACAGAGAGTTCGCCCCCACCCATATGCGGACAGGGTTGTCCGTATATCTGCCGGCCTGTACAGGAGAGGGAGACGGCACAGGAAATGCCGGGAATCCGGCGCCGGATGCGGAAGGGACAAATGGGAACAGTGATGAAATCAATAGTGCCGAAGGCAACGGTGCCGAGGAAGCGGATGCAGGGGAAGAGGAAGAGAGTGGCACAGACCTTTCAGGCTTGAGCCTGTCGGAGCTGATCAATCCGAATCCCATACAGCCTGTGGCATGGCAGAGCAAGATCAGTACGCCGGTAGATAATGAGGGAAAGACCACGGACGAGCGGAGGCGGGAAAGCCTGGAGAAGGCAGGAATTACAGAAGATCAGGTGCGGGATACGATGCAGGAGTATTACGAGGACTGCTGGAAGCTGTTGAAGGAAGTCGGAAAGGGAGATCAGCAGTTCTCCAATGTCATTCCAAAGTCCCTCTGGAGCTCGGTAGAGCAGGCTTACAGTACCGGGAATTACTGGAAGGGATATGTGGAAGGCGCACTGAAGGATCTGGGAGTGGAGAATTTTGCGATTCAGATCCAGGTACAGGACCTGGGCGGAGAGTATTACCGCCTGTATCATAATGTGCTTACATATTAGATGGCGGTGAAAAACAACAGATAGTCAAAATGAGGGATTGCACTCAGGTGTGATCTCTTTTTTTCTTATAGGAAAGTCCGTCGCCAGACGGACATGGAATCAGTAAGGTGCCGAAGGCACTTTTTTATGCGCAGGCCCGCATGGATGCAAGCTTGACAATAGCAGACTGGTGAGACGAGGAATTTATGATTGAGGGTTTACAAAGTAGACAGAGTGTGATATGATGTGTTTACAATGTAGACAATGAGAAACAAGCCGGAGGAGTGAGACGAAATGAAGACATTAAGTGAAGCAGAATGGAATATTATGGAGAGTCTGTGGGAAGCTTCTCCGAAGGTGGGGAGTCAGATTGTGGCAGACATGGGGGGGCGGATTGGATGGAGTAGAAGTACCACTCTGACCATGTTGAAAAGGATGACGGAGAAGGGATTACTTTCCTGTCGGGACAACGGACAGATGAAAGAATATTCCGCATTGATTGAGCGGGAAGATGCCGTAAAGAAAGAGACGGAAAGCTTTTTGCAGAGAGTTTATCACGGAAGTATAAGCATGCTGGTAAGCAGTTTTGTGGAGAGAAAGCGGCTGAGCCCGGAGGAACTGGCAGAGCTTCGGCAGATTTTGGATAGAGCAGAGGAAGAACGTTATGAGTGAGTGGATCATATCATCGTGTATATTGATTTTATTTGTATTGGGTATTCGTCACCTGTTCCGGAACCGGTTTTCCATGCGGGTGAGATATGCATTATGGCTGGTGGTAGCGGTGAGACTGCTGGTTCCTGTATCCATTTCGGAAAGTCCCCTCAGTGTATTGAATTTGGTAAATTTGGAGAAGGTGGCTGAGAAGCTTTCAGCATTTTGGAGTAGTGAAGAAGCGGTTGAATTTCCGGGGCAGCAATCCCTGTCTGCTGCTCAGAAGGAAAACCGGCCGGAGACGGTGGAACCTGCAGGGCAGAAAAGGGATGTCGCGGGAGCCGTGTTATTGGAACTGGAAGAGGACGGCCTGGAGAACCAGGGGGTGACAGCCGGGCAGAATATGCAGCAGAATGTACAGGGAATGAAGGCCGGATACAGTAAGCCGGTGGAAGCAGCACAGAAGCTGGGACAGCATGAGATAGGGAAAGCCGGTGGAGCGGAAGGGCTTCGTGGCAGAGGGCGGACATTGCTTTTGGTGATATGGCTGTCCGGGGCGGTGGTGAGCGCAGGTGTTCTTTTGACAGTGAATATCCGTTATCGGCGGAGCGTGTATGGTTCCCGGAAAAGGTTCAGGACAGGAATGGAGAGCACTTTGCCTGTGTATGTGACGTCTGCCGTTTCCACTCCCTGTATGTTTGGATTACGGCATACGGCGATTTACCTGCCGCCACAGGCCATAAAAGAGCGAAGCAGGTTAAAGTATATTCTATATCATGAGAATACCCACTACAGACATTTGGATCACCTGTGGGTGCTGGTCCGGGCGACCTGCGTCTGCATCCACTGGTATAATCCTCTGGTCTGGCTGGCAGCAGGACTGTCCAGACAGGATTGTGAACTGGCTTGCGATGAAGAGACGCTGGAGATCCTGGGCGAGAAGGAGCGGATTCCTTACGGCAGGACACTTCTGGATTTCAGTGCGCCGGGAGATATCTTGTTCGGCGGTTTCCAGCTGTCTACTGCAATGTCCGGCAGAAAAAAACAGCTGAAGGAGCGGCTGATGCTGGTGATCGAACAGCCGCAGAGATATGTGAGTACATTGGTGCTCACGATTATCTTGGTGATTGTGGGTTCGGCGATGACTTTTACAGGGAAGGTGAGCGGTGGAGAGCCGGAAGAGGATACCATGCCGGAAGGGGATGCAGTGTCTGCGACAAATGGGCCGGATGACCGGCATCCGGAACCTGACGGAGCAGGCAGAGACTTTTCAGAAGGCTTGACAGCACAGACGGAAAATGTGGAAACTGTCAGCCTTGTATCGATTGATCTGAATGACGGGAAGGAATACACCCTGAAAATCGGGGGAGAGGCTATTTCCGAAGGAGAATACCGGATCAAGGAGATTACTCTGAACTGGGTGCATGATAAAAAGGAAGAAACTCTCCAGACCATTTCATTGGAAACTGTGCGGTGCCTGTATACCGAAACTATGACTGCATTTCAAAGTGACGGGCAGCTATGGCAGCCTTCTTCGGAGGAGGAGCCGCTCTATGCAAAATGCCTTTATAGGGTGGAGGAATCTGACGCTTATGCAGGTGGACAGATGCAGACAGAAAAGAACGGCAGGATTGTCTCTCCTGTCTCCGACGGAGGCATAGTGGTGGCGGATTTGAATTTTGACGGATACCAGGACTTCTGCCTGCAGGGTGGAAATGACAGTAGAAATATTCCTTATTATTGCTATTTGTGGGAGCCGGAGAGCGGCGTGTTTGAGCCTGCCTATATGATTCCAAATGTCCGGGTGATGGAAGAGGAAAAACTGCTGGAGAGTGCCACAGAGGACGGAAACGGAATACAATCTGTAAAATACTATCGTTTTGATGAGTCAGATTGTCTGCACCTGGTTCGATATGTGGAGAAGAATCCGGCGCCGGACGCGGTATTTCCCACATTGGATCTGACTTATGTGGAGACAGCCTATGCCCTGCCCGCGGTGGATGAGTGGGATTATGGAACTATTTATGGCGGCGCGCTGGCAGAGCGGTTTGTCTGGTGGGCGAAGAAGGCTCTGACCGAATTATATGAATGGAGCGGAACAAAGATTGATACCGCCTGCTTCTGTGTGACAACCTTCGGGGATTTTTCATTTGGACAGACAGAAGAAGACATACGTGCATCCCGGGTTTATTACAGCCGCCGGTATGGGACCGGCGCCGGCTTTGAGGACTGCATCGAGGGCATGGACCTGGTTACGGAGAGGACGGTGTGGTATTCGCCTGTGACTCAGTGGAAGGTACCGGAAGATAGGGAGAACAGGACGGACGAACAGTTGGTGGAATGGTATTTTTCGCATTTATTTCTGGCTGAGGGAGAGGAGATAGGGACTATTCAATATGAGGCCGACGATGATTATATCGTACGGACAAAGTCCGGCCGATACTATGATTTGTTTCTGGATCCGGTTACCAGGGAATTGAGCAATGTCTGCGGACCTTATGAAGAGTATCCGAACCATTAGAACGGAAGCTGGTTGGGATTGCAGGATTATCCAAAAGATGGTACACTGGAGGAAAAGAGCAAAGGATAAGCTGCAAATGGAAAAATGGTATGTGGCGGCCAAAAAAGCAGATTTCAACGCATGGGCCGCAAAATTCCACATCAGTCCCGTCATTGCGAGAGTATTGCGGAACCGGGATTTGACGGAGGAAGCGGAGGTAGAGAAATTTCTGTATGGGACACTGGAGGATTGCTATTCTCCGTGGCTGTTAAAAGATATGGAGAAAGCGGTGGAGCAGATCTGCGCCGCTATAAAGGAGGGCATTTTTATCCGCGTCATCGGCGATTATGACGTGGATGGAATCTGCTCTTCTTATATTCTGACGCAAACGTTGCAGACGCTGGGGGCAAAGGTGGACACTGCCATTCCCCACCGCATCCATGACGGATACGGACTGAATGAACATCTGATTGAGGAGGCCTGGAAGGACGGCGTCGGCATGATTGTGACCTGCGATAACGGCATTGCCGCGGCGCCGCAGATTGCGCTTGCAGCTACTAAAGGAATGAAAGTGATTGTAACGGATCATCATGAGGTTCCTTTTGTATGGGAGGGAGAGCGGCGTCTGGAGCAGCTTCCGCCTGCGCTTGCTGTCATTAATCCGAAGCAGGAGTGCTGTAATTACCCTTTTCCCGGGATCTGCGGAGGTGCGGTGGCCTATAAGCTGGCCGCCGCATTGGCGGAGCGAACCTGTAATAAGGCTCTGTTGGGTGTCTTGGAAGAACTGCTGGAATTTGCGGCCCTGTCCACTGTCTGTGATGTGATGGAGCTTAAGGATGAGAACCGCATTTTGGTGAAAGAGGGGCTGAAGCGGCTGAAACATACGCAGAATCAGGGCCTTGCGGCGTTGATGGAAGTCAATGGTATTGTGAGGGAACGGCTGAGCGCCTATCATCTGGGCTTTATCATCGGGCCCTGTCTCAATGCCACCGGGAGACTGGATACGGCACAGAGAGCGTTGGAGCTGTTGCAAAGCCGTTCCAAAGTGGAGGCCATGAGCGCGGCTAGAGAATTAAAGGAGCTGAATGACAGCAGGAAGAATCTGACTCTGCAGGGAGTGGAACAGGCGGAATGCTATATCAGGGAGCAGCAGATGGAACGGGATAAGGTGATGCTGATCTTCCTTCCGCAGGTACATGAAAGCCTTGCGGGCATTATTGCGGGACGGATCAGAGAGCATTACAATCATCCTGTCTTCATCCTGACCAGGGGAGAAGAAGGGGTAAAAGGATCCGGCCGTTCCATAGAGGGGTATCATATGTATGAAGCCATGACGGAGGTCAGCCGGTATTTCACCAAGTTTGGCGGACATGCCATGGCGGCAGGCCTGTCCATGGCAGAGGAAGATATTCCTCTTCTGCGTCGGGAATTAAATGAAAAATGTAGATTGACAGAAGAGGATTTTATTCCCAAAGTACATATTGATGTGCCGATGCCATTGGCTTATGCGGATGAAAGGACTGCGGATGAGCTGGAGCTGCTGGAGCCCTTCGGCGTAGGAAACCCCAAACCGCTTTTTGCCCAGAAGGATCTGATTTTCAAGTCCGGGTATAAGATGGGTGCCAATAAATCCTGCGCAAGATACCGGGTGCGGACGCCGGAGGGAGAAGAGAAGCAGCTGGTATTTTTTGGGGATCTGGAGGCCTTCGAAGCTTTTCTGGAAGAGAAATACGGTTCCGGAGCCGGGGAGGCGCTGTATTCCGGCCGGGGGAATTTCCCCGTTTCCGTGACATATCAGCTGGGCAAAAATACGTACAGAGGCAGAACGGAATTACAATATGTCATGCAGAATTATTCCTGAGGGAAGGAAAGATTTGCAACAAAGCCTGGGGAGAATGGAGTATATATGACAAACGATTTTTCAAAGGGGAAGGTGTGGCAGAATATTATTTACCAATCCATTCCTTTGATGCTGGCACAGCTGGTGCACCTTTTGTATAATGTGGTAGATCGGATTTATATCGGGCATCTGCCGGGGACGGACAGTCTTGCACTGACAGGAATCGGGCTGGCATTTCCTCTGACAACCCTGATTGCGGCTTTTACCAATTTATTCGGCACCGGCGGAACACCCCTGTTTTCCATAGCCAGAGGGGCAGGGGAGGAGGAGCGCGGAGAAAAAATTCTGGGGAATACCTTTTCTCTTTTGTTATTGTGTTCTCTGATCATGTTTGGTTTCTGCTATCTGCTGCGCAGGCCCATACTGTATCTGTTTGGAGCCAGTGATGCCTCTTATGCTTATGCGGATGCCTATCTGAAGATTTATCTCATCGGGACTCCTTTTGCCATGCTGTCCACAGGGTTGAATGGTTTTATCAATGCTCAGGGATTTCCCAGAGTTGGGATGATGACGACTATGATTGGAGCGGTTCTGAACCTGATTCTGGACCCGATTTTTATCTTCGGAATGGATATGGGAGTGAGCGGCGCGGCTTTGGCTACTGTTCTGAGCCAGCTGGTTTCCTGCGTCTGGGTACTCCGGTTCCTGACCGGGAAAAAGGTACTGCTGCGAATCAGAAAACAATGGTTGAAGGTGGACTGGAAGCTGACCAGAGAGATTACAGCCCTGGGAATGGCAGGCTTTATCATGCAGGGAACCAACTGCCTGGTGCAGGTGGTGTGCAACGCTACTTTAAAGAGATACGGCGGCGATTTGTATGTGGGAATCATGACGGTGATCAACTCGGTGAGGGAAATTCTGTCTCTGCCGGTGAGCGGTCTGACGAGCGGCGCCCAGCCGGTGCTGGGCTATAATTATGGGGCAAAGCAGTTTGGACGGGTCTGTCAGGGAATCCGCTTTACGGCGGCAGTGGGAATCGTCTATACAGTGCTTGCGTGGGTATTCGTAATCTGCTGTCCCCATTTCCTGCTCTCCATATTTACGGAGGATGGGGCGATGCTGGAAGCCGGTGCACAGGCTTTACATCTGTATTTCTTCGGTTTCTTTTTCATGGCATTTCAGTTTACGGGACAGTCGGCCTTTACAGCATTGGGTTATTCAAAGCAGGCCATTTTCTTCTCTCTATTGCGGAAGGCGGTGATTGTGGCGCCTTTGACAGTGCTTTTGCCGAGACTGGGAATGGGAGTGGACGGCGTGTTCTGGGCGGAGCCGATTTCCAACTGCATCGGCGGCCTGGCGTGCTTTATTACCATGTATTTTGTCCTGTACCGGAGATTGCAGGTGGGGGCGCAGAATGGTTGAATCTATTCCTCAGAGTCAATAAATGCAGTGTGGTGTTTGAGAACCTGTAGAGAACGCCTGTAAGGAGAAAAACATTGCATCTGGGGAAAAGGTGAAATCATTCATCAAGTGATTTATGGATTACTTCACCTTGTTCTAGCTGGGCAAAGCTATGGTCTAATTTTTTTAGATATTCCTCATTCCTTTTTGCTTTTGCCATTTCGTTATACTCTTTTTCCGATATGATTACTACATTTTCATTTTTAGGCCGTGACACAACAAGCGTTTCGCCTCTTATTACTTTATTGCACTATTCTTTAAAATTTTCACGCACATCCATGCTTTTTACTGCTAACATAGTATCACCTCACAAATTCGTATGTTTTCCGTACTTTTATTATATTTGGTTATTATGTACCTGTCGAATTATATTATGTTGGAAATTCAAAGAAATTGAATAACATCCCAACCATAAGGGGCAAGGCTGAATTCCATGAGAGACAGCCACAATATAAAGGGGTGTGCCATATGTGAGGAATGGCTGAATTACAGCAACTTCAAAGTGTGGTATGATCAGCATAAAATAAATGGAATATCTCTGGATTTGAATAAGGATATTCTGTTTAAAGGAAATAAGGTGTATAGTTCTGAGGCAGTTGCATTAGTGCCACATGCAATCAATACATTATTCTTGAATGGTAAGAAAAACAGAGGAGACTTGCCTTTAGGTGTACATTTTGATAAGAGTAAAGATAAATACCGTGCGGCAATGGCATTCATGGGTGAACAGATTAAACCTGGTACATTTGATACTGCTGAAGCTGCTTTTGTGAGATATAAGGAATATAAAGAGGATTTTATTCAGGATATGGCAGAACAGTATAGAGGTGAAATACCAGATAAGATATATGAAGCAATGATGGGTGGAAAATAGAAATTGATGATTAGTGGTTGAGTGGCTATATTGAAGTGTGTGACATACTGGATAGAGATATCAGGTTGATGTCCGGTTTGCCACTTTTTGCCAAAATATGTAGCGTGATGCAGTATGGTATGCTATAATCATACGGAAGAAGGGGGAGATAAGGTGAGAATTTATCATGGTACAAACTATAGTTCCGCAATCAATATTATGACGAATGGTATTGATTTAAAATACAGCAAGAAGTATCTTGACTTTGGAATGGGCTTTTATACGACACCAAGTTATGATCATGCTGCATTTTCGGCTTTAAGAGCTACTGATAAATTTAACAATAGGTATGGGAAAAGTGAAGAACCTTATATAGTGGTAATGGAGTTTGCGTTAAAAAAGGACTTGGGATTATCAGTAAAGCAGCTTGTAAGACATAGCGACAATTGGGGACGGTTTGTCCTAAATAACCGATTGACGATGGACATATTAGACGCATATGATATAAATGAACATAATCAGGACGGTAGGTATGATATCTGCTACGGTGAAATTGCGGATGGGAATATTGCAAACATTGCCTACCAGGTCAATATGAGAAAGAAAATGCCGAAGGATGTAGATTACCATGATTTTCTTAAGAAAAAAGGAAAAGAGTATCCCCAGCAGTATTCGTTCCACACAGAAAAAGCTTTTTCTTGCATAACGTTATTATCATGTGATATAATAATCAACAAGCAAGGGTATCTTAAACTGATTGAAAGAGGGTGAACAGTATGACGAAATCAGAGATAAAAGAATTCAAGGGTTTTGTAAGAGATACGTTGATGCGTGAATATAAGATGAATGAATTGGAGGCGTATCGCGCTGTTCAAGATTCATATCTATCTGAAGCATTGTGGCGTGATAGCGACTATGTCGAGCATGATACAGTAGAAGAATGGGCTGAATTTATTTTTAATGAGGTAAGCCAGAGGGTGCTGCTGAGAATGTAAAGATAAGGCATATCAGATGTAAAAGTCAGGTATGCCTTGTTTTTATGAAATTATTGAGGTAAAGTCGGGGGAGCTACTGGATTGATCTTGGAATTTACTTTATTATAAATTTGATTTACAGTAGCATCATCAGCAAATACAGATGCTGCCGATAAAGTATTGAGAACTCCCCAATATATATCAATAGTTCTTATACAATAATTAATAATGATACCGTGACATGATAAATCGAAAATAACATTGTTATAATTGAACTGAGTACCAGACTTATAATGTGATATAAAAAAATATACCATATTGCAAAAGAGCTATTCTGTATCAGTTCCCACATTCAATATTTAGATGAATGATTATGATTGCAAAACCAATTATCAGTTCAAATTTTACCATTGAAGATATTCATAAGATCAGAGAATATCACTATGAACTTACAAAAAATATGACAACACAAGAAAGAATCAATTTCTATAATGAAGGTGGAAGAGCCTTTTTAAAAGAAATGGAAGAAAGAAAGCTTCAGAAAGTGTAATGATTATGGAAGCATTGGTTATCAGTCCTGATTTTACGATTGAAGATATTCATAAGATCAGGGAATAGAATTATGAACGGACAAATGCTTATGCAGTGAAAGAATATCCTAAAAGTGAGGCGGGAGTTCGGACAGTTATTATTCCTGATGACTATGCGTGGCTGTGTTCCAGGATAAAAATGTTAAATCCGTTTGGCGAATATGT
>CAQUWW010000059.1:0-11507 GCA_948896875.1 uncultured Acetatifactor sp.
CAGAATCACCTGATCCAGCAGATCAAACTGGTGAAAAATCAAGGCATTCATATGGAATTTCTCCATAAAATCCAATGCACGACTGACAGTTTCCCATTTCCACATATGATTATTACACATTTCAAATCCGCGAAAGGTTAATCGGCTCATAATGCTCCTCCTGTCCTTTTCTCAATATCGGCTGCCAGACACTCTAATTCTCCTGCATCCATCATCCAGTAAACGTAAAACGGATAGTGGCTTCCATCCAGCATTGCTCTGAGCCTGACACAGAACTGCTTTAAGCTTTCCAGATCTTTTTTCAGAGCTTCCAGACCGTCCCCGCAATCCATCCAGTACCCGAATCCAAAATATACCTTTGCAGATAAATAGAATCCTTCCACATAAACCGGGAACAAATGAAGCATTTCTTTTATATCCTGGCACATCCACTCCGCCACCCCCAAATCCTCAGGGCGGAAAGCCTGGGCCAATGCCCTTGCCATCTCCAGGGCTTCTTTCTTCTCCCTATAAATGATAGCGAGATTGTCCTTCTCAGGTATAATGTCCAGCCTGGACGCTTTGTCCCACTGCCAGCGCTTGTGATAGACATTCATCACATTATAAATGCTTTGATAGCTATGCTGATACCGGCTGCTGTAACTGAACACATGCCCTCTCACATATAAAGTTTTCAGAATGATTTCCCTGGAAGTTTCCATAAGGTACATCATCTGTTCCAAAGCATGTTCTCCCGCGGGATATTGAGGGGCGGTCATGGAAGACTCTTCTCTCCACGCAGTATATATTCCATATTTCAGAAATCTCTCGTAAATCTCTTGCTGACTGCAGTCAGGATTCCGGGCATACATGACAGCCCCGATTAAATTCAATAGATTCAGACTGTTAAAACAGCTCCCCTCATCCAACAATTCCCAGTCTGTCCGGTACCAGATTCCGCTGCTCCCATGTTCCAGACAGTATTTCTGCCGATATCTTATGTCCTCCAACAGGCTGCAGGGGAAGACACCCAGTCCGCAATACTGTCCCCACACATCATATTCAATCCACTTCTCCAGAACCATTTCCTTCTCTATGGCCGGATTATTTGGAAACGTGGGCCAGAAATCATGAGGTACATTTTTCATGGCCACAACTATTTCTTCGGAGCACTCCTGTGCTGCTTCCACAACCGCATTCTGGGAATCCTTCTCATAGGCAAAATCTCTTACCACAAGTTTTTTCCCCCGCTCCGCCAGCGGGCCGTGAATCGCCTGCAGATATGCCCCATACCATTCCTTCTCGCTTACTCTTTTACATCTTTCACAACGGCATTGGCCGGCTGCCATGGAGATCTTGCTCTCCCGGGTGGCAGGGCTGACAATGATTCCTTTGATTTCCGGGAACTTTTCCAGAAGCTCTGTTATCTTATCCTGAAAAAAAGTAAACCAGAAGGGGTCCGTAGGACAAATATGCCCTTCTTCATTCCTCAAATCGGGAAACTTGTCCAGAATTGCTTCCGGATACCAGATTTCTTTCACCTCAAGATAAAAGTCAATTTTTCTCCTTTCACATTCTTCCAGCAATCTGGCGAGATATCTTCCGTG
Organism: uncultured Acetatifactor sp.; assembly: GCA_948896875.1. GTDB lineage: Bacteria > Bacillota > Clostridia > Lachnospirales > Lachnospiraceae > Acetatifactor. The sequence continues at coordinate 1,587 of CAQUWW010000059.1, forward strand.
GCTTCCAATATTGCAATAGCGGATCGGCCAGTACGCCCACATTTCTTCTTCGGTAAAATATTTTTCCGGAAGCACTACCTGATCGACGATATCATTTTGATGGAAAATAAGAGCATTTATTCCGAATTCCTCCATAAAGTCCAGCGCCTTTTCCACAGACGCCCACTTCCACATACGATTGTTATGGAATTCCAGTCCGATAAATGAAAACGGGTTCATTTTTACACCTATCCTTTCAGTCCGGTAGTAGCAATTCCTTCCACAAAATATTTCTGCATGGTAAAGTAGAATAAAGTACATGGCAGCAGAGACACCACACTCATTGCCAGAATCTGATTCCATGCACTGGCAGCGTCCGTATCCATCATCATTCTCAGTCCAAGGGACAAAGTATATTTTTCTACTCCGGATATCATAATAAACACATTGAAGAAATCATTCCAATTCCAGATAAACTGAAATACGGCCACGGAAAACAGCACCGGCTTTAAAAGAGGGGCTAAAATACTGAACAGTATTCTAAACGGTCCGCAGCCATCAATTTTTGCCGCCTCATCCAGTTCCACAGGCAGACCTCGCATGAACTGATATACCATGAAAATATGAAAAGGTGTGGTTGCAAATAAAGCGGGAATCCAGAACGGCAAATAAGTATTGACCCAGCCAAATCGATTAAACAGCATATACCTGGGTATGATCAACACGGTATTTGGAAGCATCAGCGTGGACAGCATAACGGCAAACAGCAGCTTATGTCCGGGGAACCGGAACCTGGCAAATCCATACCCCACCAGAGTGGTGGAAATCGTGCTGAATACCACCGTGGGAATGACAAGCAGAAACGAATTCTTCATAAAGACCTTGAAACCATACTGCCAGTTGTCCTTCCATCCCAGACGATACCCTTCTAAAGAAAAATGCCGCGGTAAAAATCCGGTTCCCGATAAAATCTCCTGATTCTCCTTAAAAGATGCAAAAAACATCCATAGCAGCGGATATAGAATAATAAAGCCGCCTGTGATCAGCACCCCATATTGAATCCATTTCCCTGTCTTTCTTTTTCTCTTGTTCATAGACATCCCCCTTTCCGGCAGCCTGTTCATGTCCCCTCATCCTTATAAAAGACCCAGACAGAAGAAGACTTAAAAATAAATACGGTGACCACTGCCATAATCAGGAACAGAACCCAGGACTGCGCACTGGCATATCCCATATTCAGATACCGGAATGCATTATCATAAATCATCATGGAATAAACATAAGTGGCATTGGCCGGACCGCCGTTCGTTATCACAAAGGGCAGGGTAAATTCCTGAAAAGCATTGATCATCTGCATGAGAAGATTAAAAAAAATAATAGGAGACAGCATGGGCAGGGTAATCCGAAAGAAAATTCTGTGAGGAGAAGCTCCGTCTACCCTGGCAGAGTCATACATATCAGCAGGAATTTGCTGCAGACCCGCCAAAAACAGTACCATAGAGGAGCCAAATTGCCAGACAGATACGAGACTTACTGTCAGCAACGCCAGATCCGGACTACCCAGCCAATTCAGACCCTTTATATGAAACAAACCCAGAATCTGATTTACCACACCGTCGCTCTTAAACAGAAAGCGCCAGAGTATGGAAATTGCCACGCTTCCTCCAAATATAGAGGGCAGATAGTATACCGTCCGAAACAAATTGATTCCTCTGACTTTATGGTTCAGAAGCATTGCCACCACCAACGCCGACAACAATTTCAGCGGTACTGACATCAGGACATAATTTAAAGTGACGATCATGGAGGGAATTACATCTTTATCCCTCGTAAACATTTTTATGTAATTGCTTAATCCAATCCACCTGCTGCCTCTTAAAGGATTATAGTTCGTAAATGAATAGTATAAAGATTCCAGCAGCGGAAACAGTTGAAATACCAGAAAGCCAATCAGCCAGGGCAGAATAAATACCAGACCCCACAGCTGGTATCGTTTTAATTTCTTATGTTTGGACATATACTTCCCTCTATTTCCGGGGCTGCCGCATATAAGTTTCCATATCTGCCGCCGCAGCCCTCTGTCAATGAAAGATTTTGTTCCTGCAGTATTACTCCTCAAGCGCCTTCAGATCTTCCAGAACCGCAAGCATATCATCATATAGTCCCTGTCCCGCATCCTCCGGTGTCATCTTGCCATAGATTACTTTTTCGATATAATCCTGCCATAATTTCTCAAACTCCGCGGTCTGGCTGATACCGTTATCCACGATATTGCTGGCATTCTCCAATGCCACATTCACCGCTTCCGTCACCAACGGATCACTTAAGCCCTCGTCCGCCAATAATTTCCTTCCGGCCTCCGTGGCCTGTGTGCTGCGGCATTCCTTCAGAATTCGAATGGCTTCCGGCGCAGTAACAAACCAATTGATGAACTCTGCCGCCTCTTTTACATGTTCGCATTTACTGTTGATTCCAAATAAATTACCTGTACTGACTGTAACACCTGTGTCCAGCATGCCGTCAAAAACAGGACTTGTACAGACACCATAATTCAAATCCAGAGACTGATAGCGGGAAAAGTTCGTAATATATTTCTGCTGCAGTCCTTCCTCTCCATTGATCCATTTCGGGTTTTCATTGCTTACGTCCGTATAAAGAGAGGCTGTTTCAAATGGCTCTGTCACTCCCCTGTCCACCATTTCTTTTCCGTAGGCCAAAGCTTCCGCAAACAGCTCCGGTGTTATATTCAGGGTGTAATCCTCAGAAATCATCTGTGTTCCAATGCGCTGCTTTACATAGCACTTCTGCAGAACCCACATCTCAGGCGCTTCACAGACATAGAGATAATGATCCGGATTTTCCTGATGGACTCTTTCGCCGATTTCCAGTAAATTGTCCCAGGTCCAGACAGTATCCTCCGGAATATTGTGCTCTGCAAAAAAGTCTTTATTGTACAGGAAGCATACGCCTGTCACCCCAAGAGGAAGTCCCAGTAATTTTCCGTCATAGCTGCAGTAATTCTCTAAAAAGCTTTGATCAAATGCGCTTAAATCCACATAATCGGTCAAAGTATTCATATCTATCACCGCATCCATGCCAATCGTAAAATCGTAGTACCATCTGTCATTTACCTGAATAATATCCGGTGCCGTACCGCTGGCAAGCTGTGTTACAATCTTGTCATAATGACCATTCCAGTCACCATATTCTCCTACCAATTTAATACCCGGATGCTGCTCCATGTAATAATCCATCGCCGCCAAAGTAGCTTCATGCCTGCCCTCCGGTCCCCACCAGCTTACTCTCAGAGTAATCTCTTCTCCATTGCCGCCTTCATCGGCGTCAACGGTCTGCTGACTGCTGTCATCGACATTCGTTTCCCCCTGACTGTTCTCAATTTGCTGTGAGGAGCCCTGAGAACTCTCGCCGCTCTGATCGCCGCAGCCGGTCACCATGAACATCGACAATGCCAGTAAAACCGAAATTACTTTCATGCTCTGTCTTTTTTTCATGTATCATATCCTCCTTTGTTTTTGGTAGCTTAAGGATAACATCATCCTTCCAAATGCAACAGATACTTATATTATATATTTTGTTACTATTATTGTTGTTTTTGAGGAATTTTATAGAAAAAATAACCAATACTTTTGAAAAGAGTATCTTTTATTTGTACTGATATTTCATTTTAGATACTTTTTGTTATAATAAATCTAAGGAGAGATTATTATGTATAAAATCATTTTAGTAGACGATGAAGTTTCTTCCAGAAATGCACTGTGCAATTTTTTCCCATGGAATCAGATTGGATTTGAAGTGGTGAATCAGTTTTCCGACGGGAAACTGGCTTTAGATTACGTGCGCCGTCATCCCATCGACGTTATTTTCTGTGACATTATCATGCCAAACATGGATGGGCTTATCCTGGCGCAAACCGTCTATCAGGAAAAGCTCTCCTGTAAAATTGTTTTCCTCAGTGCCTATAAAAAGTTTGATTATGCACAGCAGGCCCTGAAATATGGAGTGCGCAACTATCTGGTGAAGCCGGCAAAATACAAAGAGCTTGTGGAGGTTTTTCAGCGTCTGAAGCTGGAGATGGATGAAGAGCAGGAACCACCTGAACCGGAAGAAGTAATTTCCTCTCAAAAAAGGTCCATTTCAGACAAAACCATAGCCGCCGTACAGCATTATATTGCGCAGAACTATAAGGATGCCACTCTGGAAAGCACGGCTGATTATGTCAATCTGAATCCAAGTTATCTGAGCCAATATTACTACCAGAAAACGGGGACTCATTTTTCAGATGAACTGCTCCGGATTCGAATGGAACGGGCGGTGATATTGCTGGATAATTATCGATATAAAGTCAAAGATGTTAGTGAAATGGTAGGGTATATGAATGCCAAAAATTTTACGAAAGCCTTCAAAAAATATTACGGAAAACTTCCAACCGAATACAGAAATAACTTATAAGAAAGCAGAATTCCGCAGATACTTTACACATTATCTGCTCATTCCCGTTCTGTCTCTTCTTGTATTTGCAATCTTTTCCAGTGTCCTTGTCCATCATTACATCCGGGAAATGGTGGTGCAGAACAATGCCAGCACAATAAACAGTATGATGGAATACATGGAGCAGACCTTAAACAATTGTGAACAGTTTAATTATGGATATACCAGCAGCATAGATTTAAATATCATGCTCAAAAATATCTTCTGCAGCGAGACCAAAGACTATGAAATAAACAACAGTATATCCGTACTTCAATCCATTATGTTTGCCCAATCCATGCAACCTCATATCCATTCCATTTATATCTACTATAATAATCCTTACGGCAGGTTTTTAACTGCTGCGGAAAAATATTATTCTTATCTGGATACCTATTATGACACGGAATGGTATACATTATGCCGGGAATATTCCGGGAAATTGCAGCCTTTCAGTATTTCCCGTACGTTAAAACGCTATGAATTTGAACCAACGGCCACCCCGGTAGTCACTTATTTCATCCCGATCAAAAATACCAGGCAGACGGAAAGCGCAGGGTACAGTGTAATCAATCTGTCGGCCGATTATCTTCTGGAAACCATAGAAAGCACTCTCCCCTCCCGGGAGGACGGGCAGCTGTTTGCGATTCTGAATGAAAAGAACGAAGTACTTCTGCAATCTCCACAGCTGGATTTCTCAGAGACAGCCCTTTCCTCTCCACAGAATCATACTTCTCCTAAAGTCAGAATTGGAAAAACAAACTTCATTACAACTTTTATGCAATCTGACAAAAATCAGTGGCGTTATTACATTTTTACCCCACAGATCGTTTACTATCGAATTCCTGTTCTTGTGCTGTCCATCATCCTTTTATTTTTGATCGTGCTGATATGCATAGAGATTCCTCTGGAAACCAAACTGGTTCAGGCGCAACTGACCGAGAGGAAATATCATATGCAGACTCTGGAACTGCTTGCTTTGCAATCCCAGATCAATCCCCACTTTCTTTTCAATACACTGCACTTTATCAATTGGAGTGTCATTTCCCTGACAAAAGGTCCCAATGCGGCAAGCGATATGCTTGAGAACCTCTCAACCATATTAAATTATTCCTTAAGAGAACCCATGCGGGCGGTTCTGCTTTCCGAGGAAATATATAGTACTCTGTGTTATATAAATATTATCAGCGCACGCTTTCCGGAGAGCTTTCTGATTCAGTGGGAATTTAACGAACCGCTCCCCGAATTGAAAACGCCTAAATTGCTACTGCAGCCCCTGATTGAAAATTGTATCGTTCATGGTATCCGGAACGAACACTCACTCCTGCATATTTCAGTCCGGATTCAGGAGACAGAGCATGGCATCCGAATCATCATTGCCGATGACGGTCACGGGATTGAAAGCAACAGCCTGAAGGAAATATGTCGGAAGCTCTCCGATGAATCCTGCTCTGATACCAGTCATGTAGGCTTATTTAACATTGCCAAAAGGCTCAGATTATTCTACGGAACTGGCTATACCTTAACGATAGACAGCAATGTGGGAGAGGGGACAACCGTTTCTATCTTCCTGCCTTTTACGGGTATTTGATATTTTACCTTTCGTATATCGGGTTCTTGTTTTTCCTCCCGAACTTTCAGCTGCGTCTGCCGTACAGGTCCACCCCGTCATGCTCCCCGCCCACACGGGGTTCTTCCAGAATCACGCGGAAATTTCCATTCTCGAAGCGGAAGCCTGTGGTCTGGTCCTCATACCACAGATAATCCGGAGAGGCCAGGCAGTTCACCACATCCATCAGCTTGTCATGGTTGGCCCCCTCATTTCCCCCGTAATGGCTGTTGGGCAACATGGCGTAATCCGCGTCTATGGCAGGGTAGAGCCTGGAAAGGAAATTAAAGCAATGGTGGGCAATCTGCACCACATCCGACTTCCACAAATCCGCCGGAACCGTTTTCAGCACCAGCTCTTCCGTCTCCCCGGTGGTATCTCCAAGCCACATAACAGTGCCGGAGCCGGTTGTCATCTTCATCAGAACGGAAGTACTGTTAAAATCCTGAAAGGGAAATACACCGGAACATTTGGACGTAACCGCATCTTCGTGAGCGTACAACACCTCAAAGCGGATGTTGGCCAGCGTAATCACCTGGCCGTTATGGAGCTTCAGGCACCGAAGGTCCGGACAATACTCACGCAAAGTCTCCTTCAATACCAGAATATCCCTGTCGCCAGGCTTCATGGTATAGGGCAGGAAGTTGAACATCACCCTCTCTACTGAAAACACATCCGGATAGGTTCTAAGCAGCCGCACACAGGCCGCCATATGGTCACTGTGGGCATGGGTAAAGTACCAGGCGGCAATCCGGATTCTCTCTCCTTCTTTCATACCGGTAATTCTGCGCAGGAAGCGGTACATCCCGGTAACGGCTTCCTCGGAGCACTGCTGATATTCTCCTCCGTCAATCATCACCAGCCCGTTGTCTGCCAGCCGGATGATATAAAACATGCCACAGTTGGTGGCGGTGGTTCCATAATGATTCTGAGGGTCATAGTAAAGTCCATACTGATAGATTTCCGCTGACTCCGAACTGTCAAAGTCATAGGAAAATTCTTTCAGCGAAGAGGACGCTTTGTCTTCTATAATGCGCACTTCATCTGACGCATTGGTATAATACACATAGAGAAGCGCATCTTCCTTTTTCAGCTGGCAGCTGTCCACTGCCCCGTTGTGATTCTCAAAGATCTTCTCGAATCCCATTTCCCGCAACTTCTCAAGATAGGCTTCATACTCCTCCCTGTTGGTATCCGTCACCAGCAGCATTGGGCTGTCCTCCGCCGTATCCCCCTGACTGTCATCCGCCAGCATGGCCCCTGTGTTGTACAGTTTTCCGGCAGATATGCCGCCCTCATATGTCCATTCCTTTTTCCACTCCATGTCCTGCTTCCTCCCTGTTCCTTCGTTTAGTTCATCCTGTTTGCTGCCAATTTGTAAATACAATTATAACAGGTTTTTAACAGGTGCACAATTCCGAAAAAGGAGTTCAGATGCCGCGGCAGCACTGGTACAATCCGGCAGGGTGCCAGTTTCCCCCAGCTCCTGCCATATCCGCAGGAATACTGCCGCGGTCCACCCCTGCTGGGCGTTCCCCATGCCTTCCCCGGTCCGGGAATCGAACAGTTCATGAAGCTGTCCATCTTCTATCATCACATCATACAGCCGTCTCATGGCCTCAAGCCGGACTTCGTCAAAGCCATATTTTTTCAAAGTCTCCAGAATCAGCCACGCCTCCGGCATCCACACAGGTCCCCGCCACCACTGATGCGGATTATAGCAGGGCTGGTCGTATGCGACACTGGGAAAAGGAATTTCTCCGAAAAATTTCTCCGGATCTAAAAGCCAGTCTGTAATCATGTACCGACACCTCTCTTCCTCCAGGGGCACACCGCACCACAGCGGCAGGAATGCCACAGGTGTCACCAGAGACTGCCTCTCTCCCGTGTCCGCATCCGCGTCAAAGAACAGGTTCTGCTCCGGGTCATACAGGTAACGTACCATCAGCGCCGCCAGCTTATCTGCTCTGGTATCCCAGTTCTGCGCTTTTTCTTCCTCGCCCAATTTTCTCCCCAGCCTGGCGGTGCACCGCATCTGGTTCACCAGATAACTGTTCATATCCAGCGCGAGTATGGCTCCCCTGTCAAACCGCGGAGAGTCGTCCTGTCCCGTCTCCAGCCCGTCTCCACAGGAAAGCAGTCCGAAACGCGTCATACGCTGGCTCAGCCACCAGGCATTATTCTTCTCCAGGGCCCGGAATACTGTCTCCATGAATTCCCTGTCCGCCCCGTCCGCCTCCTCAAAGTAGCGCATTGCCATCCATCCTGTCAACGCCGGCTGACTGTCCATGGGCCTGACCCAGGTGGAGCACACGAACTGGGGAATCTTCCCGTCGGGGCGGATGTTCTCCGTCAGCTGCAAAATGGAATCCTTCGCAATCGCCGGATTCATCTGCTCATAAGCCAGATTCTGAAAGGCACTGTCCCAGAGAAAATGTGTGGGATACCCTCCTCTGTTGGGAAAAGCAGATACATGCCCGCCCAGATATCCGGGCGCAATCGTCAGGTTGAACAGCAGACTGCTCACCGCACGCAGGAAAATCTGCCGGCCCCGACTGTCTCCGGGAGCTTTCAGCTTTTCTCCCGTGCAGTCCCGCACCCACTTTGCCAGCCGTTCCCGTGCCTGTTCCCCATTCCCTGGTGCACTCTTCAGCCGTTCCAGAAGCGTTTCCTCCGAAATCTCCAGCGCCATGGCCGTCACAGCCACAGCAATCTCTCCCTGCCTGTCCGGCTCCACAAGACAATGTCCCTCCTCCTGCTGCAGGGTCCCTTTCAAAATTCTCATTCCGTTTAGAAAGGGTACTTGCCTGTCCGGATCTCTGCCGTCTCCATTCCTGGAATATCCCTGGAAAATAAGGATATCCCTCTCCTTTTTGGCCGTCCAGTATTCGGTGGTCGCAACATCGGGCTCGCAGAAAAATTCCACCGCTTTCTCACTCCTGCAGAAAAAAAGGAAGGCATCTGTATCATAAAAACACAGTTCCCCTTCCGCACTTTCCGTCTCCGCCCGGATCCCCTCAAATCTCCCTTCAAAATGCCGCACCTTTCCCGGCATCCGGATAAACGGATTCCACACTGCCCTCGTGGCCCTGTTATAATGAAGCGCAAGCATCCGGATGCCCGGGAACTCCGGGTCCCCCAGTATCCCCCAGGAAGAGCCAAAGGGGCTGTGGCTGTTGTCAAATGTACTGTAATTCATCGGCAGCTCCAGTATTTTCTCTACCATTTTTCCTCCTCATTTTGGAATCAGCAATCTTTATCTGAACCCTTACCGGCGGATTACATTTTCCTCCTCCAGATCCGGGAACAGCAGATACACACCACAGTGCCCAGAAACGCAATCACAAACCATACCTGCACTGTTCTCCCCCAGCCTGCCCGGTCTGACAGAAGCGCAAAGCCATAGGTGGACAGAGCGCTTCCCACATAGGTGCAGGAATTCAGCAGACCGGATACTGTGGATATGGTACCGTATCTGCGGAAAAAGGGAGGCACCATTGTCACAAGCATCAGATTGGCTCCGTACATGCTTCCTGTCAACAGCGCGGAGCACAGCACGGAACCTGCCGCACTGCCGCCTGACACAAAGGTTAGAATCAATGCTGAAAGAGCTCCAACACCAAATATGTACGCCGCACACCGAATGGGATTATCCGGCATTTTCTCGTACAGTTTGCGGGCCAGATGCATGCTTACAATGCTGAATATCGGCAGAGCCACTCCCGTGAGAATGGAGATTTCGCTGCCCAGGTGATAGGTCTCGGAAATATAGGAGGGCATCCAGGTGGTCACGCCGTCCCGGAGAGCCCCCTGAAGCACAATTCCCAGCATGATAAGCGCTACCA
>CAQUWW010000059.1:11517-14715 GCA_948896875.1 uncultured Acetatifactor sp.
AGGGGCGCCACTGTCCACAGACCTGTATGCTGTGCCTTTCCACTCCCCCGCGCCACGGTTTCCATTTGTGCTTTTCCGCTCCCCTGCGCCGCCGCATCCACCTGCAATTTCCCATCCGTCTCCGGACAGCGCCTCTGCCAGAAGACCGCCATAACCCCACCGGCCGCCGCCGTAACCGCAAAAAGGGATCTCCAGCCGGACAGCAGAATCATGACCGGCGCCAGAAGGTAGATGGCAATCGTTCCAAAGGATGCGCCCCAGTTCACCATGGTGGAGGCCTTCTTGTAATCATTGTCAGAAAACATGTCCGCCATCAGTTTCGCCATAGGCGGCCACATAAAAGCCTGGGCCAGACCATTGACACACCAGATCACCGTCATCTGTATCCGCCCTGTGGCAAAAATCATCAGGACATTCATGGCGGAAGCTACCAGCAGCCCCGAAAGCACCAGCTTCTTCGGCGGCATACGATCTCCCACATATCCGCTGATCAGCTGTCCCACCCCATAGGTGACAGCGCTTCCCGTGACCACAGAGAAAAGCATACTCTTTGCCATTCCTGTCTGCACCACAATCTCCGAAATGACGGCGCCGAAATTGACACGTGTCATATAACTTGCCATATAAGTCATGGTAAGCAATAAAAACATAGCTCTGATATCCTTTTTTTCTGTCAGTTTATTCAAGTTGTCTTCCCTCAATTGACTTTCCGTTTCAAAAGAGGTACAATAACTCCGTACCTCAGAAGAAACATCGTTATAGATTGTACGCCTGTCAGATTTGTTATCTGCAGGCGTGAAAGAGAAAGAGTAATTTTCAATGGCAAAGTCCTCTACCCCTTTATATCTGCAGATCAAGAACGAAATTTTGAGCCAAATCGAAAACAATCTGCTGCATGTGGGCGATAAACTGCCTACGGAGGCTCAGTTGATTGATTCCTTTCATGTCAGCCGTTTTACCATTACCAAAGCTTTAAATGAACTAAAGGCAGAAGGAATTCTGGTGAGCACGCCGGGACAGGGTACCTTTATTCAGAAGACAACCTCCGACAAAATCGCTTCCAAATCCGGCCCGGATGACTATCAGCTGAAGGAGGTCGCCTGTATTTTTCCTGATATCAAGGCTTCTTTTGCACTGTCCATGACTAATGGCATTCAGTCTGTTTTCTCCTCCGAGCATTACATTCTGCACATTTTTCAGAGTAAAACCATCACCGCGGAGGAGCGTCTGCTCCGTTACTGTCTGAACGGGAACATTTCCGGAATCGTGCTTTTTCCGCTGGAACAGGCCTATCTCAGCGATACGCTGACAGACATACATCGCCGCCAGTATCCTCTCGTCCTGGTGGACCGGGAAATCCCTCTGCTGGAAAACAGCAATTACGTCGTAAATGATCACGAAGCCGCAGGCACGCTCTGCATGAAATATCTGCGCCAGCTGGGGCATGAACGTGTCGCCTTCATCACGCCTCTGGACCAGGAGACCGGGTCCATCCGTCTCAGAATCGAGGGGATTCGGAAGGAATTCCGTCAGTCCACCCTTTCCGGCTCGTTCTTCCGGGTCGTACAGCATATGAAGCTGAACAAAAGTATTTCCTTTTACCAGGAATTCTTCCGTAAGCTGATTTTTGAGGACAAGATTACCGCCTTTATCGCTTCGGACAGTTCCTGCTGCATTTACCTGTACCGTCTGCTGGAGTCCATGTCGCTCAGCGTTCCCAACGACATTTCCCTTCTCTCTTTCGACAACCCGCAGACAGGTCCCCGGAATATAAATTATTTCACTTATATCAATCAATCCGAATACACCATAGGCAGGGAAGCCGGCAATATCCTGCTGCGGAAGCTGGAGACCAACGATCATTCCTGCTGTCGGAAGCTCATCGCCCCTTCCCTTGAAATCCACCAGTCTACATCGGACCTTCTCAGATAGAAGGTCCGGCGCAGAGGTCTGTGCCATCATATTCTCCGCCCACCAGCTCTTCCTCCAGAATGACACGGTATCTTCCCTCTTCAAATCGAAAGCCTGTGGTTTTTTCCTCATACCATACATTTTCCGGAGAGGGAAGCAGCCTTTCGGCATCCATCAGTTTATGACGGTTGCTGCCGGCATGAGCGCCATAATTGCTGTTCGGCACCATAAGGTAGTCCGCATCGATGAGCCTGTACAGAATGGTAAGATAGTTAAAGCTGTGGTGGGCAATCTGCACCACATCCGACTTCCACAGAGCCGGCGGAATGTTCCGGGCCGCCAGCGTCTCCGTCTCCGTACCGGTATCCCCCAGCCACATCACGGTTCCCGTTCCGGTGGTCATCTTCAGAATGACAGAGCTGCAGTTAAAATCCCGGACAGGGAACACTTCTTCACACTCCGGCCAGACCATATCCTCATGGGTATGCATGACATCAAAGCTCACATTTCCCAGGGATATCACCTGACCCGTATGCAGCTTCAGACATTTTACCTCCGGACAATACTCCCGAAGCGTCTCCCGCAGTATCAGCATATCCCCGTCACTTGCCCGCAGAGTATAGGGCAGGAAATTGAACATAACCCTTTCTATCACAAATACTTCCGGCCAGGTACGCACCAGACGCACACAGGCTGCCATATGATCGTCATGAGCATGGGTGAAAAACCATGCCGCAATGCGGATTTTTTCTCCTTCCTTTGTCCCTGTAATCCGACGCAGAAAGGCATACATTCCCTCCACGGCCTTCCTGGAACACTGCAGCCTGTGACCGCCGTCTATCATCACAAGGCTGTTGTCCTCAAGCCGGATGATATACAGCATACCACAGTTGGTGGCGACAGGCGTGTTACTGTTATTCGGGTCATAATAAAGCCCGTATTGATAGATTTCCGCAGGAGTCTCTACGGTTCCGGCAAAGCAGAAATCCTTCAGTGACACACTGGCCCGGTCCTCAATCACACGGACTTCCCGGGTTCTGCGTGTAAAATAGACATAGACAGGCATCCTCTCCCGCTCCAGCTGGCAGCAGCAGAAAGCTTCATTGTTGCGTTCAAATACTGTATGAAATCCGGATTCTGCAAGTCCTTCCACATAAGCTCTGTACTCTTCTTCGCTGGTATCCCCCACCAACAGCATTGGGGAATCCTCCCGGCTAAACCCCTGGCTGTCATCCGCCAGCATAGAACCTGTATTGTAAACAGGTTTCTTCCCTGAGCCTCCCTGAT
>CAQUWW010000059.1:14725-16789 GCA_948896875.1 uncultured Acetatifactor sp.
TGCGCGCCGCCCTTTTATTCCAGCTCCTTCTTCCATTCCATCCTTTTCTTCCTCACTTTGTGCATTTTTTACAAGGCGCCGATGTCTCACACATAAGACATATAAGTGACAAATTCCGATTCCCCGGCGGTTATCTCGAACACCCGCCCTCCTCTGGTCCTCTTCTCATGGCAGGCGTGATAGCTCATATATCCGTCATGTCCCAGCATAATTCCGCAGTATTTGCCGCAGAAATCATTCAGATGTACATGCCCGCAGAAAATCCCTTTCACGTCCCCTCTCTGCAGGCAGGCGCTGAACAGACCATTATTTAAGGGCGGGCATTCCTCCTCCCCCAGCTGATTCCCTGTAAAGCCGCAGGCCTCCCGGTTCTTCAGTACCAGCTTATGCTCCCGCAGCGGAATATGCAGGAACATCAGAGCCGGAATCCGCCCCCCCATACACTGCTCCAGCGCCTTCGATGTCTCCCAGTACCACATAATCTGATCAAAATACACCATCCCGGGACTATACTGCGCCCGGCCTCCTTCGGGATCCAGAAATTCCGTGTCCTCCGGGAAACCGCATTGTCCCGCGAATTCCGTCATTCCCCTGTGAGAATCCAGGCAGAACAGATTCCACAATATCTCCTTTCCCGAAGCATCCCACACCGGAAGCACATAGTTGCCCACTCCCGAAATCTCCTCGGGACCCGCTTTGGAAATGCAATGAGGATAAGCCTCGTACACTGCCTGCTGCCGTTCATTTGGCAGTCCAAAGTTATTGTCATGATTGCCATAGACATGGGCCCAGGGAATCCCTGCCTTTTCCATTGGGGAGGTGATACCGTCCAGCACAAAATGAAGCTGCGCTTCATTTTCCACATGAATTCTCCCGGGGCCGGCGGTGTCACCCCCCAGAATCACCAGATCCGGATGGTTCCTGTCCACCAGCTCCTGCATGGAATTCACCGTCTCCTTTTCCGCATATCCCACTCCCCCATGGATATCTGATACCATCAGGATCCTGAATTTACCATCCTGCCCGAATCGCAGAGGATATTTGGTATAAAGTGCATCCTCCAGCCTGTTCACCGGCTTTTGCATTTCCATTCTGCCGTCTCCTCCTCTCAGTCTCCGAAATCAAAATATTTCTCCCGCATTCTCGCCACCCGCCCATGAATCAGCTTAAGCTCCTCCAGAGCTTCCTGCTTCTCTTCCTCTGTTCCCACCGCATACTGCTGCATAAGCCTTCCTTCTTCAAAGCAGAGTTCATCATGCAGCGGAAAATAGTACTTTAGCAGAAAGTTGCAGTACCTGGCAAGACGCAGTTCTCCGATAATATGATAATTTTCCGGGCAAAGATTATCAATAGCCACGGAATAAAAATTTTTCACAGCAGAAATAATTTCCTCTCTTTCATTTTCCCGGGCAAAGACTATTGTAGAGCTCATAAAAGCGTCCGGGTTCGTACTCAGGCAGGAGTGACTGTCGGAGCTGCCCACAATCGGATAGCGAAGGCCGCGGGCACGGTCGTCACTGTAGCGGACAGCCTGCAGCCGGTTCTGTTCACGATAGCGTTCCGCATAATAGTGATCTCCGCCAAGAATCTCCACAGCGTCCATCATGTGATTTTCAATGATATAGTCCAACTCCCTGTCCGGTATATTCTGCACATCATTAAACCAAAACGGATGCGCCAGAATTCCCAGGCCATTTCCCCTGCGAATCTGCTCGAATACCCAGCTCACTGACGCCGTGCACAGAGGATCTACGCCCGCAGGCAGCACCAGCTTTGAAGCCCTCTCCTGCATAAGCTCATAGTAGTCCTTCTGGGTCATAACCGGGGGACAGTCCGACCCAATACTTCTGAATCCTTCTTCCTTCCCCTTTTCTGCGATTGCCGGGCCTTCCACCAGCGCATTCACACTGTATTCGCCGCCAAAGTTCACTATATGCACATCACATATTTCTCCGGTGCATACAATCATATGTACCTCCTCTCCCGGAACAATGGTAAGCTCTGTGGGAACCTCCCTGTAGAACTCCATCGCCCGCAGAGAAGGATAATAACGGTGATGATCAC
>CAQUWW010000060.1 GCA_948896875.1 uncultured Acetatifactor sp.
CAGCAGATTCTTCTGGCGGCGCTCTACAGTATGATACAGATGGAATATCAGGTGCGGCTGGAATGGAGCAGGGCGTGCCTGATTACCACGGCCGCCTGCTATGGAGGATGCTATCTGCTGGCGCTTCTGCGGTGCCGGCGCAGATTCCGGAGGATGAACATTCAAGGGCTGATGAACAGCCAGAGGCAGAATGAGGAGATCAGGGAGTCCCATGAAGAGGCAAAGCGTCTTCTGCTTCCCCTGTCAGGCCTTTTTCTGCTGGTGTTCGCACTGGTTTTATTTTTCTATAAATCCTGGGATTTCGCAACGATCATCGGCTTTCTCATCGGGCTGGTGCTGACGATTTATCTGTGCTATACCGGAGTGGCCGCGTGGGTGGTCTGCTACATCCGGAAGAAGGGCAAAGGTATTTTCAGGGGGCAGAATCTGTTCCTGATGCGGCAGTTTGCGGCCAAAATCAGGACGCTGCGCTTTACCCTTGGGACATTGACCTCCCTGTTCGTGCTGGCGCTTCTGGGCTGTTCCATCGCCATGATGTTCAATGACTATCAGAATCAGATACTTATACAGAAATGGCCCTTTGATGTGATGGTTTTCAGCGAGGATCCGGGAGACGACTTTCAGGCGGAACTGGAGGTGATCAACCGGGAGAGCCAGATCAGGGAGCTGCATGCCTATCCCATATATCAGAACGGGACCAACACGGTGAATACCTGGCTGTACACCCATTTGAAGACATTTGGAGATGATTACCGCAACGAAGACGGGTCGCCGAATCCGGAGGCCATGAGGGGAGAGGAGACCTGGGCCTATTACCACTATGATACCTACCTGGCGTTGTCCGATTACAATCGTCTCCGGGAGATGATGGGACTTTCCGCCGTGGAAATGGGAGAAAAGGAATATCTGCTTCATATCAAGGAGAGAGTGTGGAAGGAGACGGGAGATTTCACCGGGGAAATCCGTGTGGAGGGGCCGGAAGGGGTTCTGGCTCCCGGCGGCATATACACGGAACCCATTTCTCAGGACGGACATAACGGCGCGGATTATCTGCTGATTGTCTCGGATAAAGCGGCGCGGAAGATGACGCCCCTTTATAAAATGCTGGCGGTGAACCTGGTGGGGCCGGCGCCGGTAAATCTGCAGCGGGAATTGGATGAGCTTGGAGGGGAAGAGAGCTTCGGGAATGCCGGTGGCTATCCGGAAGCAGAAAAGGATCCGGATGCCGGGGAGGATATGGATCTCATGGGGCACAGACAGAGTGAGGCCATGGCCTGCGGCACGGATAACATCGTGGTATATGTATGTAAAAATATCGTCAGAGACAATGTCATTCCCGAGGTGAAATTCACGCTGTCCTCCATCATATTTTCTTTTGTGTATATCGGGCTGGTGTTCGTCTGTGTGGCGCTGACGGTGCTTTCCGTGCAGCAGCTCTCAGACTCCGCAAAATACCGTTTTCGCTATCAGGTGCTGCACCAGCTGGGCCTGAGCCGGCGGGAGATATCGGCTGTGATCTTAAAACAGCTTGCGATATTTTCCCTGTGTCCCATTTTGTCGGCGGCGCTGATCAGCGGAACCATCGCAATATATGTGGGCTGGAAGTTCAATTTTCACACGGGAACACACACGGCTGCGGTGGGATATTTCGGGATTTCCTTTCTGCTTTTTCTGGTGGTATATGCCATATATTTCATAGTGACCTATGTGGGCTTTCAGAGAAATGTGTTGTTTGAACAACATGAATAAAATGTGAAAACGATTTCACCATTTTGTACAAAAACCATTTTAAAAAATTATGAAAAATGACAATTTACAAAACTTGAGACCTGGTATATGATTTTGCCTCAGATAGGGTAATGCAACTGTACAACACAGGCAATACAAACACAAGCTACAATGATATCGCAATTCGGAGAAGAATTGAGAAAGGTGAAAAAAGGTGATATGTATGCAGCAGGTATTCGTTAAGTTTGATGATGTGGACCAGGTGAGGAGTTTTGTAAATGTCGTAAATTCGGTGGAGGCCAATTTTGAATTGGGTTCGGGCAGACGGATTGTGGATCCAAAATCCATTCTGGGCGTTTTTGCACTTGATCTGGCAAGGCCTCAAAAACTTGTGTGTGATTCCGATGATTCCGAAATGCTTGAAAAGATCGGCCCGTTTCTCGTGGGAGAAAGGGCAGGTTGAGGAAAGGTCGGGAAGTACAGGGGACAGGCAGCTTTTTTTGCGGAATACTGCAGAAAGAAGCTGCCTTTTGACGAGGAAAAAGAAGGACGCGGCCGGAGAAAGGCCGGGCAATGCCCCTGTGGGAGAGAAGAGATAATAACGACGGTATCGATTTCATATATAATTGTAAGAGAGGTTTGGCGCAGATGGATTCCGGAGATTGATTTACGGAAAAGGCAGAGAAAATGGATGGTATCCGGAGTCTATGTGACAGACAGAAGTAATATTTTGAGAAGGAAAAGAGGAGAGGGAAGAGAATGAAAAAGGAAGACAAACGGTTTCAGGAACGTTTACAGGGGCATCATGACGAGCTTCGGTGGCTCTATATGGAGCTTTACCACAATGATTCCATGTTCGCCGAGCTGCTGGAGAATCTGCGTCGTTTTTACCTGGAGCGAAATGCGGCGCTGAAGAGGCTGGATGAGAAAAGGGAAGCGGACAGGGGATGGTATCGGCAGAACGACATGCTGGGAATGATGCTTTATATCGACAATTTTGCCGGGAATATGAAAGGTGTACAGTCCAGACTGGACTACATTGAGAGCTGCAATGTGAATTATGTGCATCTGATGCCTTTTCTGGAGACACCGGAAGGACGCTCCGACGGCGGATATGCGGTGTCGGATTTCCGTAAGGTTCAGGAAAATCTGGGAACCATGGAGGATTTGGAGAGCCTGACGGCGGCCTGCCATAAAAAGGGAATCAATGTCTGCATGGATTTTGTCATGAACCACACCTCCGAGGACCATGAGTGGGCCAGGAAAGCCCGCGGGGGAGACGGAGAGTATATGAGCCGCTATTTCTTCTTTGACAATTCTTATATCCCATCCCTGTATGAGAAGACGGTGCCTCAGGTGTTTCCCACCACCGCGCCGGGCAATTTTACCTGGCTGGAGGATGCGGGACATTTTGTCATGACCACCTTTTATCCCTATCAGTGGGACTTGAATTACAAAAATCCCCGGGTCTTTAACGAAATGATGTACAATTTTCTGTATCTGGCTAACAGGGGAATCGATATCATCCGCATTGACGCGGTTCCCTACATCTGGAAGGAGCTGAATACCAGCTGCAGGAATCTGCCGCAGGTACACACCATTGTGCGCATGATGCGCATGATTACGGAGATTGTCTGTCCCGGCATCCTTCTGCTGGGAGAAGTGGTGATGGAGCCGGAGAAGGTGGTTCCCTATTTCGGAACGGTGGAAAAGCCGGAATGCCATATGCTTTATAACGTGACAACTATGGCCACAACCTGGCATACCGTGGCCACAAGAGATGTAAAACTGCTGAAAAAACAGCTTGATATCGTAAATTCACTGCCCAAGGATTATGTGTTCCTGAATTACCTGCGCTGTCACGACGATATTGGCTGGGGACTTGACTATGGAACTCTGATGACGGAGGGAATCGGGGAACGCTCTCACAAGCAGTATCTCAACGACTATTTTCAGGGATATGCCGGGGGAAGCAACAGCCGGGGAGAGCTTTACAATGCGGATCCGGTGACGGGAGACGCCCGTTTCTGCGGGACCACCGCGTCCATGTGCGGAATCGAGAAAGCGGGATTTGAACAGGATGCCGCCGCCATGGAGAGGGCCATCCGGTTGGACGTGATGCTTCATGCCTATATGTTCATGCAGTCCGGGATTCCGGTGCTCTACAGCGGGGATGAGATCGGGCAGGTGAATGATTACAGCTATAAGGAGAACCCGCTGAAGGCGGCGGATTCCAGATATATTCACAGAGGGGCAATGAACTGGAAGCTGGCTGGAAATGCTTCCGACCCGGATACTGTGGAAGGGAAGCTGTTCGAACAGCTGGGACGGCTGGAGCAGATTCGGAAGCGGGAGAAGGTGTTCGTGGCCGGCGCGGATACCTGGACCATCGATACCTGGGACAATTCCGTACTCTGTATTGCGAGACAGTTCCAGGGGGAGAAAATCATAGGCCTGTTCAACTTCAGCGAACAGGACAAAACCGCCTGGATCAATGAGACCGACGGGGACTATGTGGAATTGCTTTCCGGAGTGGAAAGAAAGGCCAGCGGGGTTGACATTCCGGCTTACGGGTTTTATTATCTGAAAAGGAAATAACGATTCGGAATCTGTATGAATTGTTATGGAAAAGGAATGAGAGGGGCCGGGAGAGATGAACATAGCGGAAATTGCAAAGCGGGCGGGCGTATCCAGAGCGGCTGTTTCCCGTTATTTTAATAATGGATATCTGTCCGAGGAAAAAAAGCAGGCCATCCGGGAAGTGGTGGAGGAGACAGGATATCGTCCGTCGGTACAGGCGCAGATGCTGAGAACGAAGAAGACCAGAATGGTGGGTGTCATCGTGCCGAAAGTGGCGTCCGCATCCGTGGGCAGAATGGTGGAGGGAATGCTTTCCGCGTTGGATGAGAACGGCTACCAGATGCTTCTTGCGGTGAGCCAGAACAATCCGAAGAAAGAGCTGGAATATCTGGAGACCTTTAATGATAAAATGGTGGACGGCGTGATACTTGTGGGCACAGTCTTTACCAGAGAGCACAGGCAGCTTTTGAAGAGGCTGTCCGTGCCTGTGGTGATTGCAGGCCAGCGGCTGCCGGGCTATTCCTGTGTCTTCCACGACGACTATCATGCCACCTATGACCTGACCCGACTGTTCCTGGAAAAGGGAAGATGCAGACTGGGATATATGGGGGCCATCTCCCAGGACAAGGCTGTGGGAGCCCAACGCTACGACGGTTTCCGGGATGCGGTGCGGGATATGGGGTATGAGGAATTGGCGAAGAACCATGTGGTGGCGGCATTCAGCGTGGCTTCCGGATATGAGAAGACGGCGGAGCTCCTTCGAAAATGTGGGGAGCTGGACGGACTGATCTGCGCAACAGACACCATGGCTGTGGGCTCCGTGCAATATCTGCGGGAGCATGGAATCCAGGTCCCGGTGCGGATCCTGGTGGCCGGACACGGAGATTCCGATATGGCCCGGGTGACGGCGCCGCCCCTGATCACCGTACATTATTCCTATGAAAAATGCGGAGAAATCGCGGTGCAGATGCTGATGGAGCTGCTGGGACAGGGGGAGACGGCCGTGCAGGAAGTGAAGCTGGGGTATTCCATTGTGGAGAGAGGCGTCGCAGGGTAAGTGGAAAGAGGATATTGATATGTGTAAAGGTCGAGTCATTTAGAAATGGCTCGGCCTTTTGAAATAAAAACGAAAAATATTTTTGCACAAAAGAATAAAATATGAATATTAATAGAATGAAGTAAAACAATACGGGAAAAATTATTGCATATTATCTTTAACAATGCTATTCTGTAGATAGAAAGCAGAGAAAGGAATATGATGTCATGAAAATACAGGCTGTGTTAATTGATGGGTTCAAAAATTTATCGAATGTAAAAATTACGTTTGATAAGATTACCGCCCTTGTAGCATTAAATAATTTTGGTAAATCTAATGTGCTTGCCGGAATTGATTTTGGGCTGACTTTTATAAAGGCCGGAAATGAAAAGAAAATAGAGATGATGTCGAATGTTAATTTAATTCCAATTAACATTCACATGCAGTGCCGGAATTATAGATATGAAATGGAAGTTCTGACGGAATATGAAGGAGTAGACTATAGAGTTTTATATGGATATGAATTTTTGTGGAGAAATAGCAAGGATGTTGAACCACAAATTATGCAGGAATATTTGAAAATAAAACCTGATGCAAAAGGACAAAAATACACACAATTAATTAGCAGAAATGGGGACACAGCTTTTTTTAAGAGTTCTGAAACAGGCCGTTGTTCCTCTAAAATAAAGGTAGAATCTTCTGAGTTAGTGGTCAATAAACTGAAAGCTTATGATGAAATTTTCTATGCCGATATTATTAAAAGGCTGAATAGTGTGAAGATGTATATGGAGAATAATTTGGATGTAAAGAGTTTTTACAGACCTAATCCTATTATTCGGAAGGGCTATGAGGACGAAATGATAAATGCGGAAAGCCTGCCGAGAGTTATCTATAATTTGAGTATAAAGCGCCAGGAGAAATTTGAACTTTTAAAAAATGCCTTTATCCAGTTGTTCCCTGATATAGAGGATATCATTGTGAAGCAACATAAAATCGGTGCTTTTGAAGGGGAATTACCTGATGATCTACCATTTGTTATTGCCAATTCGATACATGTTTTATATGTTAAAGATAAAAATCTGATGAACCCTATTGATTTTGAAATGATGTCAGACGGTGTAAAACGTGTGTTTATGATATTAGCAAAAATAGTTGTATCAAGTGATAGTAATATATCTTTGATTGCTATAGAAGAACCGGAAAATTCAGTACATCCAGGTCTTTTTCATGCTTATATACAGATAGTCGGTCAGTTGCTAACCGATTGTAAGGTTATTATAACAAGTCATTCCCCATACATTATCAGTTACCTGGATCCTGCCTGGATACATGTTGGTATGAATGTGTTTCCGGGTGTAGCTCAGTTTTTTTGTTTTAAGAAATCCGGTCGAAAACAGCTGCAGAATGATGCGGCGGAGTTCAATATGAGTATGGGCGACTATTTATTCTCAATGCTTTCAGATATGGAAAGTAATATAAAAGACTATCTGGAGTGTGATGCGGATGAATAAATGTCTGATTCTTTTTGTGGAGGGTGATACGGAAGTTGAATTTTACAAGCGGGTTGTAGCTAATGCTCGAAGACTTCATTCGGCAAATAGGTTTGATACCCACATTGAATACCGAAATGTAAAAGGGATTGGTGGTTTCAAGAGTAATGTATTAAGAAAATTTACAAAAGAAATCAAGCCTAAATACGGAGAAGAATGCAAATATACCGTGATATTATGCAGTGATACGGATGTATTTGAATTTTCATCTAAACCACCGGTTAATTGGAGTGAGGTTGAACAGGAACTTCGTAAAAATGGTGCGTCCCAGATAATTCATGTCAGAGCGAGACATTCGATTGAGGATTGGTTTTTATATGATGTGGAAGGAATTATGGAATTCCTGCGACTTGGAAAGAATACGAAAATGATTGGCAAGAATGGTTATGATAAGTTGCAAAACTTGTACAGGCGGGCAAATAAAGTGTATTTCAAAGGCGTAAAAAGCAATGACATGATTGCCAGGCTGGATATCGATAAGATAGTAAATTCTGTAAGGGATCAACTAAAGCCACTGTATGATGTTCTGGGGGTTAAATCAACTAAATAATACAAGATTCCTCATTGACGCATGGAAGATTGTATAATAGAATTTTGATAATAGAATCAGCTTTTTGATTCTATTATAGAATCAGGATGAGAAAGAAGTAAAAATATAAACAAAAAGGGTAGGAAGAGATATATGAAAACACAAAACGAACTGAGAACATTGCTGCGCTCCATAGACCACAAAGGCTATCCGGCCTACAAATCCCTGGCGGGAGCGTGGAAATTTGACCGGTATACATTGGTCATTGACCATGTGCAGGGAGACCCCTTCGCGTCTCCGTCCAGCCTGCATGTGGAGATACCACATGCTCTGGCGAAATTTCCCGCCGCCTATTATAAGGAGGACTGTGGGCGGATTGCACTGCAGGACTTTCTGGTCAGGCAGGTGGGAAAGCAGTTTGAACAGTATAATTTCAAGGCAAAGGGCTCGGGGAAGAGCGGCCTGCTGTCCATCAGCCGCTGCGGACAGGCGGTTCTGGAGCGAAGCGCCTGTGAGATTACGGACAGCGGCCTGACTGTGCGCTTCCATGTGGGTTTCCCGGCCTTCGGGCGCACCATCAACGCAGGAGAACTGGACAAGATCCTGTTTGACTTTCTGCCCCGCTGTGTGGAGAGCAGCCTGTTCTATGCAAGGCTGGATGGGAAAAAGGTGGAGAGCGTGATACATCTGGCAGAGGACCAGCGGGAAGTCCGCCGCATATTGAAGGAAGAGAAGCTGGTGGCTTTCGTGGCCAACGGTTCCGTGCTGCCCAGGAAAAGCGGTGTGTCGGATCTGCCGATGGCGGACAGCGTTCCCTTTACTTCCCCGGCCTCCATGGAGAGGACTTTCAAGCTGCCTCACAGGGGAGAGATTACCGGGATGGCTATCCCCGAGGGTATCACCCTGATTGTGGGAGGCGGTTATCATGGAAAGTCTACTTTGCTGGAAGCCATTCAGATGGGTGTGTACGATCATATAGCGGGAGATGGCCGGGAGTTCGTCCTTACCGACGACACGGCGCTGAAGCTGCGGGCGGAGGACGGCAGATCTATCCGGAATGTGGATATCTCCCTGTTTATCAATGATCTTCCTAATAAAAAGGATACCACGAAATTTACCACCGAGGATGCCAGCGGTTCCACCTCTCAGGCGGCGGCCGTGGTGGAGGGAATCGAGGCGGGCACCCGGCTTTTCCTGATTGACGAGGACACCTCCGCCACCAATTTCATGGTGCGGGACGAGTTCATGCAGCAGGTTATCAGCCGGGAAAAGGAGCCCATTACGCCCTTCCTGGAGCGTGCGGGTGAACTGTATGAAAAAGCTGGAATCTCCACGATTCTTGTGGCCGGAAGCTCCGGGGCCTTTTTCTATATTGCAGACCATATCCTGATGATGGACTGTTATCGGCCCGTGGATATCACGGAGCGGGTGAAGGGGATGTGCGATGGCCATACGGCGCCCCGAGTAAAAGCGCCAGGCTTTGCGGTTCCGGCATTTGACCGGGTGTTACCGGCCTTTCGGAAGGCACAGAAGGGCAGAGGCCGCGGTTGGGACGGCAGGGAGCTGGAGACCAGGAATATCGGATATGGTGGAAATATTGCCTGCGGTAACGACGATGGGCCGAACGGTGCGGGAGGCAGGAACTACAGCGACGGGGATGGAAAAGGATACGGCGGCAGAGGCCGTGGGGATGCCAGAGACGGACAGAGGGACAGCCGCCACGAGCACATGAAGACAAAATCCTATGGGCTGGAATCCTTCTCCATGGATAAAGAAGAGGTCAATGTGCGCTATCTGGAGCAGCTGCTGGATACGGAGCAGGTGAACGCCCTGGCCCATCTGCTGCGATATGGTCTGGAGGAGGTCATGGACGGAAGAAGGACAGTGCGCCAGACAGTGGAAACCATCTGGAACGCATGGGAAAAGCAGGGCTGGAAGCCCTTCAGCAGCTCTTATGTGCCATGCGGCCTTGCGAAGCCCAGGATTCAGGAGCTGTATGCCTGCCTGAATCGGTTCCGGGGATAAAGAGTGTCCAGGAATTATAATAGTTCCAGGAACTATTATAATTCTTTACCCTCCCATAAAGTAAGTCTCCCCCTGCAGGAGCCTGATGAAAAAGCAGATCCCGCAGAAAATCTGATAAGCCAGCACACAGCCGGCAACCACAAAGCATGCTCTGTAAAGCAGGATATGCTTTTCTTTTTTCAGGAAAAGCAGCCATTTCCCGAAGCTGAACACAAAGATCAGGAATATGGCAATGCAATATCCCCAGAGGAAATTGCCGTCCCGGGAACGGCTGCCCGTTTCCACCAGACATAGGGCCTCCAGGAACCCGATTCCTGTCATACCCCACATAAAGAAATACCGTTTATCCCGCAGAAGCTCTTTCAGGGAGAAAAGCAGTACCACCAGAGGAAAAGCGACGGAGCACAGCACGGCCAGCTTGGTCCGGTTGGCATGAAGGGAAAAAGTATACCAGGGGGAAAATGTGATGCCATGTCCGGTCTCTGTGCCGAACAATACGGCATTCTGCCACAGAATCACCAGGAGAGAGGGCAGGACGGTACTTCCCAGCAGGAACACCTGACGGAAAGAGACTTTTCCGCACAGGTCCGTCAGGAGCTTTATAGCCAGCACAGGGGCAAACACTGTCAGAAAGCTGGGTTTGATACCGGTGCAGAGAACCAGCAGACCGGACAGGAGCAGCCATTGCCGGAGCGTGATTTTCTGCCGGTAATTTTTCTCAATACTCAGATAACAGATGACGGCGGCGATGGCGGCCGGTTTCATACACTGATAAGTGGAATTGTGCCAGATATTGCCTGCCTGATAGCTCACATAAGGGTACTGTCCGGCATAGGGCCAGAAAAAAGCCATGACCAGATTCAGCCCCAATGCGGCGGATAAAGTCAGCGCATCCGCTTTCTCATGCCTTAAGAGAAGGCGCAGCAGCCGTTCCGTCAGAAGGACAGACAACACCTGGACAACGGCCAGAAAGCCGGCAATCAGCGTGGTACCGTTTCCGCCCAGCCGGTAGAGAATCTGGTAAACGTAAGCGGTGAAGCTGTAATACCAGCCGTCGTCGATAATCATGCTGATATGGTAGGGCAGATCGGATTGAAAGTATCGGTTATTGTAATCCAACGGCTGAACGGACTGCATATAGAACAGATATGCACATAACGCACCGTAAATTCCTACGACGAGCCATAAAAGGGATAAGATATATTTTTTATATTTTCCAGTCAGATTCTTCATGTTCCGCTCCTAAGCTTTTTATAGGATGACATTTTAATATGATGACATTCTAGCGAAAATGGGCATTGCTTGTCAAGTGCAACGATGTAACAGTTCAGGCACCCCTGCCGCGAAGGCAAAATTGCTCTTGTCACAGCCCATGAAATATGATATAGTAATTGTGTTTTCTATTTCTTATGTCTGTACAGCTTCTTGTGTCTGTATGGCTTCTTATGTAGATACAGCTGAGAGATTAGATTTCTCGGCAATTCGGCATGTCTGCCATGGATTTCAAAGAAAGAATAAATGGACAGGGGGTGAGAAGCTTTTGAGGGCGTTTTATGACACTCAAAGTATGCTAATATAGAGATGTTATAGGCTGTGAGACAGTCGGAAAGACAGCTCAAAATGAAAAAGCGGTTGACAAATACGAACAGATGTTTTATCTTAAATAGAAAGAAGAACGCCTGTTCCCTGATGAGAAGGAGATTATAATATGGAAAAAGATGAAAAACTCAAAGCATTGGACGCGGCCATCAGCCACATTGAGAAGCAGTTTGGAAAAGGGGCGGTCATGAAGCTGGGAGATCCCACTGCCCGGATGAATGTGGAGACGATTCCAACGGGTGCCTTAAGCCTGGACATAGCGCTGGGAGTGGGCGGGATTCCGAGAGGAAGAATTGTGGAGATCTACGGACCGGAATCCAGTGGTAAGACTACCGTCACGCTGCATATGGTGGCTGAGGTGCAGAAAATGGGCGGTATAGCAGGATTTATTGACGCGGAGCATGCGCTGGATCCCGTGTACGCCAGGAACATTGGCGTGGACATAGACAATCTTTACATTTCTCAGCCGGATAACGGCGAGCAGGCCCTGGAGATTACCGAGACCATGGTACGTTCGGGAGCCATTGATATCGTGGTGGTAGACTCTGTGGCGGCACTGGTTCCCAAAGCAGAGATCGAAGGAGAGATGGGCGACAGCCATGTGGGACTGCAGGCAAGATTGATGTCCCAGGCGCTGAGAAAGCTTACGGCCGTCATCAGCAAGTCCAACTGCGCGGTAGTATTTATCAATCAGCTCCGTGAGAAAGTAGGCGTGATGTTCGGAAGTCCGGAGACCACTACCGGAGGCCGTGCCCTGAAGTTCTACTCTTCGGTTCGGCTGGATGTGCGTAGAATCGAAGCTCTGAAGCAGGGAGGCGAAGTAATCGGCAACCGCACCAGGGTGAAGGTAGTGAAGAATAAGATAGCGCCGCCCTTTAAGGAAGCGGAATTCGATATTATGTTCGGAAAAGGAATCTCCAGAGAGGGAGATCTTCTGGATCTGGCGGCAGAACTGGATATCATTGTCAAGTCCGGTGCCTGGTATGCTTATGAAGGAAATAAGATCGGGCAGGGACGTGAGAATGCGAAGCAGTATCTGAGGGAGCATCCGGATGTCTGCGGCGTGATAGATGGAAAGGTACGCGAGCATTACGGCTTCGGCGCTTCCGGTGAGGAGGCGGGGGAAAAGGCGGAGACCAGACCGGTACCGCTGGTCAAGTCCGGCGGCAAGGGCTCCAAAGCAGGGTCCAGGACAGAGACGAAGGCGGCAGCGGATCCGGAGGAATGAGCCGGAGGGCAGGTTAGGTTAGTAGGATAGAGAGCAGGAAAGCCTCTGAGGACGAATCCACCGGAAAGAGAGCCAGATGAGAGTTACACAGATAGAGGAAATATCCAGATCCAGGGTCAGGGTATGGTTGGAAGAAGAATTCGCCTTTGTATTATACAAAGGCGAATTGCGTTCCTTCCACATCCGCGAGGGAGAAGAAATAGAGCAGGAATGCTTCGACAGTATCATGAAGGAGATCCTGCCAAAGCGGGCGAAGCTCCGCGCAATGAATCTGCTGAAAAGCAGAGAATATACGGTACGGCAGCTGGAGGACAAGCTGAAGGCGGGAGGATACCCGGAGAAGATTATAGAAGAAGCGCTGGAGTATGTGGCAGGGTATCATTATACGGACGACCTGAGATATGCCGTAGGCTTTATCCGAAGCCATGCTGACAGCAGAAGCCACAGAAGGATAGAGCAGGACCTTCTGAGAAGAGGGATTCACAGAGATACCCTGGAAAAGGCCTGGGCAGCGTGGGAGGAAGAAGGAGGAGACCAGGACGAGGGGAAGATGATTCAGACATTGTTGGAGAAGAAAGGCTTCGATCCGCAGACGGCGGACCGGAAGGAAAGGCAGAAGATGTATGGCTTTTTGATGAGAAAGGGATTTTCCGGCGATTCGGTACGCAGAGCCGTACTGGGAAGCTGTTTTGACTGGCAGGAATGAGGGCTACTAAGAGACTGGGAACTGTTTTTAGATTTTGTACAAATAGCACAATAAATGACAGCTTTTTCAGAAGATTTTTTGCAGGATAGGAAGAGTTTTGCTTGACAGCAGATAAATTTGAGGTTAAAATTGAATTTGTTGCGAATTGCTTGTTAGAATGTTTTCAATTTTCAGAAGGGATTTTATCCTTTTTGGGAATATGTACATACATTCTATATAAGCTGCGGGGCGTTAGAGGCCCGGCAGTTAGTGTACAATGAAAATGGAATAAGGAGGTGCCCTGTTAATGCTTGAGATAATAATTGCTGTAGCCATTTCTGTGGTAGTGACGGCAGTTGTGACCGCATATGTAGTGAACAGTTACCAGAAAAAGTCGGCGGAAGCAACCATCGGCGGTGCGCAGGATAAGGCCAGGGAAATTATTGATGAAGCTCTTAAGACGGCAGAATCCAAAAAACGTGAATCTCTCCTGGAAGTAAAGGAAGAGTCCATTCGTGCCAAAAATGAATTGGACAAGGAGATTAAGGAACGCAGAGCGGAAGTACAACGTTCTGAACGAAGGATTCAGCAGAAAGAAGAGAATATTGATAAGAAGACCGAAGCGATTGAAAGGCGTGAAGCGAATCTTGCGGCAAAGGAAGAATCCCTGAACAAAGTCAAGATCGAGATTTCAAAACTGAATGAGCAGCGCCTGCAGGAACTCGAGCGGATTTCCGGACTAACCTCTGAACAGGCAAAAGACTACTTATTGAAAATTGTTGAAGATGAAGTAAAGCATGAAACGGCCGTGATTATCAAGGAAATGGAGAGTCGGGCCAAGGAAGAAGCAGACAAAAAGGCAAGGGATTATGTGGTGTCAGCGATCCAGAGATGTGCAGCAGACCATGTTTCTGAGACCACGATTTCCGTTGTACAGCTTCCAAACGATGAGATGAAGGGAAGAATCATCGGACGAGAGGGACGTAATATTCGCACTCTTGAGACCATGACCGGTGTGGATCTGATTATTGACGACACGCCGGAGGCAGTTATCCTGTCAGGCTTTGACCCTATTCGGCGTGAGGTGGCGAGAATTGCGCTGGAAAAGCTGATTGTGGATGGACGTATCCATCCTGCCAGAATCGAAGAAATGGTGGAGAAGGCGCAGAAAGAAGTGGAAGTCATGATAAAGGAGGAAGGCGAAGCCGCCACACTGGAAGTCGGTGTACATGGCATTCACCCCGAACTTATCAGATTACTGGGTAAGATGAAGTTCAGAACCAGCTATGGACAGAATGCTTTGAAGCATTCGATCGAGGTGGCGCAGCTGTCAGGGCTGCTGGCCGCGGAGCTGGGACTGGATATCAGAATTGCAAAACGTGCAGGTTTGCTCCATGACATCGGTAAGTCTGTAGACCATGAAATGGAGGGTTCGCATATTCAGCTGGGCGTAGAGCTCTGCAGAAGGTACAAGGAGAATGCTACGGTGATCAATGCCGTGGAATCACACCATGGCGATGTGGAACCGACCTCCCTGATTGCATGTATTGTACAAGCTGCTGATACAATATCCGCTGCAAGACCGGGAGCAAGAAGAGAGACGCTGGAGACTTATACCAGCAGACTGACAAAATTAGAAGAAATAACAAACAATTTCAAGGGTGTAGACAAATCTTTTGCTATTCAGGCGGGACGTGAAGTCCGTGTAATGGTAGTGCCGGAGCAGATTTCAGATACCGATATGGTTCTGTTGGCGCGTGATATTTCCAAGCAGATTGAAGCTGAACTGGAATATCCGGGACAGATTAAGGTAAATGTCATCCGTGAAAGCCGTGTAATTGATTATGCAAAATAAGTATGGCAGAAAGCCAGTGAAACGAAGGGCGGGAAATCGTATAAAGGCGGTTTCCCGCCTTTTGCGTGCCCTTTTGTCTATGCATTTTCACTTAATAGCCCGGTGATTTCCCGTTTAATTTTGTTATTTTTTCTATTGTGCAGAATAGGGAATTATAGTATGATAATGCAAGTGCATGATTGTATACGATAATACATGTAATCAAAATGTAGCGACATGGCTGACGGAGGAAGAGATGAAAACGTATCAGGAGCTTGGCAAAGAAGAATTGATGTCCTTAAAATGGCAGTTGGAGAAAGCATTCGAAGAAGAGAAGGCGAAGGGGCTGAAACTGGATATGTCCAGAGGAAAGCCATCGGTATCACAGCTGGATATGGCAATGGATTTTATGGATACCTTGAATTCAGAAAGCTGTATGAAGACAGAGGCCGGTGTGGATGTCCGTAATTACGGTATTGTAGACGGAATTCCGGAAGCTAAAAAATTGATGGGTGATATTATCGGGGTCCCCGCAGAGAATGTGATTGTGTGTGGTAACGGTAGTCTGGCCATTATGTACGATACGGTTTCGCGTTCCATGACACATGGCGTGGGGGGATGTACGCCCTGGTGCAAGCTGGATAAGGTGAAATTCCTGTGTCCCGTACCTGGTTACGACAGACATTTTGCAATTACACAGCATTTCGGAATCGAGATGATTAACATACCCATGACTCCCCAGGGACCGGATATGGATATGGTGGAGAAGCTGGTCAGCGCAGACGAGAGCATCAAGGGCATGTGGTGTGTGCCCAAATACTCTAATCCTCAGGGATATACCTATTCTGAGGATACCGTGAAGCGGCTTGCGGCTTTGAAGCCTGCGGCAAAGGATTTCCGCATTTATTGGGACAATGCCTATGCGATGCATCACCTTTATGAAGACAGGCAGGATGAGCTGCTGGAGATCCTGGGATTGTGTGAAGAGGCTGGAAATCCTGATCTGGTATATGAATTCTGCTCTACTTCCAAGATTATCTTTGCTGGGGCAGGCCTTGGGGCCGTGGCCTCTTCGAAGGCCAATCTGGATGAGATCAGAAAAAGCCTCTCCATTATGACCATCGGATATGACAAGATCAACCAGCTGCGTCATGTACGCTACTTCAAGGATATCGACGGTGTTGCAAGGCATATGAAGAAACATGCCGTGCAGATGCGGTCTAAATTTGAGGCAGTTCTGGCAATACTTGACAGAGAACTTTCCGGTACGGGCATCGGCGAATGGACGAAGCCAAACGGCGGATACTTTATTTCCTTTGAGGCCATGGAGGGCTGTGCAAAGGCGATTGTGGCCAAGTGTAAGGAAGCCGGGGTGACTCTGACAGGGGCAGGGGCCACGTATCCTTACGGAAAGGACCCCAAAGACAGCAACATTCGTATCGCCCCCACCTTCCCTTCTCAGGAGGAGCTGGAGATGGCGGCGGACCTCTTTGTTCTCTGTGTCAAGCTGGTGAGTGTGAATAAGCTGTTGGAAAAGCGGGAATCGAAACCCATCTATGTCTCCTGCAGGAAGACGGTGGGAAAGGCAGTCTGAGATGGA
>CAQUWW010000061.1 GCA_948896875.1 uncultured Acetatifactor sp.
TTTTAAGAATTGAGCAAACGGCCCTTTCTCCAAAGGTTCTCTGGCATGCATTTTCTCGTTTTCTTCAAAAGCGTTCAAACCTTTTTCCCGGAATATGAGCTCAGATTCATCTGTAAAAAGTACCGCATCCCCGTCAAAAGCAATGCGAATACGGCATTCTGAGTCTGGTATCGCCTCTCCGTCCTCCAGAATCCCCGGCTGTATGGGTATTACCTGAGCCGATGCGCCATATCCTCTGTGCTCCGTGCAGATAATCCCGGCCGCGATTCCGCTGTCTATGGCGCTCTGTACGTCATCCTCGCAGGCAGACAAAAATAAGTCCGTATGAAACGCTGTCAAATAAGGCGCCAGAGAAGCCCCGCTTACTAGTACCGACCGGGTAATACTCAGCCCATAATGTGCAATGGCATTAAACACTCTCAGAGAGGTATCCGGACTGTTGCGGGACATAACAATCACTTCCACCAGATCCTTATTTGGACTGTATTCGTTCAGCTTAAGCAGGGATTTGATCAGTCCGAATCCGGGTCCCGGCTTTAATATATCCTGCTCATGTTCTACCTGATACCTGCAGTATGCTTCCAGGCCCTGGTGTTCAAAAATTTCGTTTTCTACTGTCAGATCAAACAGCGCCCTGGAGGAAACGCCGATTACCATTTTTTTCTCTAATTTATATGCCATATGCCGCTCCTTTTCCCTGCATGTACTTCTCACGTACTTTCCAAGTCATTTTAAGGTATAATATGACCCTATTCGAGACCGGAAACGGCCGAATGGCCATCTTACCATGATTGACCTGTAATCATGGTATAATATGACCATATTCGAGGCCGGAAACGGCCGAATGGCCATCTTACCATGATTGAACTATAATCATGGTATATTGAATTCCCGTGGGGCTGTCAGCATTCAAAAGAAAAGGTTCCTTTGGAAAATCCGGCCGGCGCTATCCTCTCAGTCTGTTGCACTCATAGCGTTCCAATGTCAGCAGACAGGACTTAAGCGATTCATACCGCTCTTCGATATCACCGTCATCAATCTCAATATCACAGGCGATGGCCATAGTCGTGATCATATCATCCGTAATCCGATGATGCAATCCTGCCAGAATATTCAGCTGCTGTTCATAACTGTCGGCATCCAGGAATTCCAGCACAAGCGGATCCAAAGTCAGCTCTGCCTCATCCTCTTCCGGTGTACTCTCCGCAGTCTCTCTGCATCTCTGCCCTGCTGTCTCCAAAGCTGCCGCTTCTGCAGATTCTACGTTACCACACTCCTGCGTGCCTTTATTCAGATCGTCTCCCTCCATTGCCGGCCTTTCCTGCTCCTGCCCGCACTGTCTCTTCTGACGGTCCGCTTCCGGTCCCTGCAGTTCAAACCGAAACTCCTGCTCCGCATCCGGATATTTTTCCCTGTCTACTCTGCTCACAAACATGTCAAGCGGTCTCGCATAGGTCCTGAAATCCCCGTAGAGCGCCTGATAAACCACCAGAACCTCTCCTGTCTCAGTATGCTCTGCAATCGCTGTTATCTGATACAAATTTCCCTTAAAATGCTTATATATCTCCTGTGGCTTTGGAATAAATGACATCTTTCGGACTCCTTTCTTCCTATCCGTTTTCCTTCCCGGTTCATTGAAAGTCCATAGAGAAAGTATACCCCTATTTTCAAAAAATGTCATGTATTTCCTGTCATTGATTTCTTAAAATTTCATAGCTGAAAATTCATACAACATTTCATAACAATTTAATTTGTCAAAAATCTGCATTCAAACACACTGTTCTCGTCCGCAAAATTGATTTGCTCCAGCGCGGCCATAAGCTCATTTCTATCCTCTTCGCAAAGCTTATCTATTTTACCATGATGTACAGTAAGCGTATACGCTCTGCTTCCGTCACTGTCAACCACTCTCGTCAACATTACGCCGCTGTTAACATAACCGCTCTCATTCAGAAAATCTCTGGCCTCCTGTACCAGCTCCTTCTCCTGTTCGCGATAATATCCCTCCAGCTCCGCCATACTCAGATCATTCCGGCTCATTGCCGTCCCCGCGCTGCAAAATACAGTAACCAAAGTCAAGAATAATACGACTACGGGAAATCCGCTTTTTCTCATCTTTTTCAGTCTCTTCATTTTATTCATCTCCCTCTCCTCCTTGTAGAACAGATGTTCTTATCCCTTTTTCTTAGAATAAAACATTTGTTCGAATTTGTCAACGTTTTTTGCTGAGCAAATTATAGTAAATTATAAGTCCCATAAAACGCCCTCAAAAGGAAAAATTCCTACAAAAAAATCCGGTAATCCCTGTACCTTACAGAAATTACCGGATTTTTGTGATACTCATATTCACATATGTCAGCCTTTTCACCCTGACCAGAAACGCCTTCTTTTTACTTCTCTCCTCCTGTTCTATCGCACTGCATCTCAAACTCTTAATGCGACAGCCTTTCCACTGATTTTATTTCCGCACAAATTCCGCACCGTTTTCCGTATCACTGCAGTTCCCGATCCACACCCGGAACAGCCCCGGCTCGCTTCCCACTGTACCGTCTGCCCGGATAAAGGAAAGCATCTCATCGTCAATGCGGAAGGAAACCTCCCTCTCCTCTCCCGGCATCAGCTCCACCTTCTCAAAGCCTTTCAATTCCCGCACCGGACGCACCACGCTGGCCGCCACATCCCGGATATAGAGCTGAATCACCTCTGTTCCCGGCATTGCACCCGTATTTTTCACGGTTACCTTCGCTGTGACAGCTTCCTCTGCTCCCATTTCCGTCCGGTCCAGAACAACAGGGGAAATGGCAAAGGTTGTATAACTCAGGCCGTACCCAAAAGAATATAACGGTTTGTTTGGAACATCCAGATATCTGGAGGTGAACAGACCTTTGCTTCCCTCGTGCCAGGGTCGCCCTGTGGAAAATTCGTTATAGTACACCGGACACTGTCCCACACAATAGGGAAAGCTCATAGGCAGCCTGCCCGAAGGATTTACCTTTCCTGTCAGCACATCCATCACGCCGTGACCGCCTTCCGTCCCCGGAAGCCATGCCACAAGCACCGCCTTCGCCTTCTCGCTGATTTCGCGCAGATCCAGAGGCCGGCCTGTGAACAGTACTACCACGATATTAGGGTTCACCTCCGCCACCTTGCGGAAAAGCTGCATCTGTACGTCCGGAATATCGATCATCGCCCGGCTTTTCGCCTCCCCGCTCTGCAAAAAGGATTCTCCCAGAGGCATAACCACAATATCCGCTTCCCGGGCTGCCTGAACTGCCTCCGCCAGCAGGCTTTCTTCCGTCTTCTCATTCTGTGTGTCTTTCTGATCATTTTGTGATCTATTTGTGGATTCAAATCCGGCCAGCTTTGTGTCCCTGTTCAGCATTGTCGATCCTTCACAGTAGCTTGTAAGCGCTTCCTCCAATACTTCTCGGGCCGCCTCTTCCATGCTGACGCAGTCCTTCGCATCTCCCGTGACAGCCCAGCTGGAAATGATCTCTTTACAATTTGTATAGGGCCCTGCAAAGGCAATCCTTTTCTTTCTATCCAGAGGAAGAATACCTTCATTTTTCAGCAGAACACAGGATTTGGCGGCTGCTTCTCTGGCCAATGCCCGATGCTCGTCACACAAAATCAGCTTATTTTCCTTCTCCGGGTCGGCGTCCTTATACGGATTCTCAAATAATCCCAGCTTGTTTTTCAATTCCAATATACGCCACACGCATTCGTCTATCAGTTTTTCGTCTATCTCACCCGCCCGCACCAGTTCAGCCAGATTCTCACTGTAACAGCTGCTCATCATGTCGATGTCCACGCCGGCTTCCACTGCGCCCCTGGCGGCGGCACGCTTGTCCGCCGAATACCCGTGAGCCACAGTCTCCGAGATTGCCGCATAGTCCGAAATCAGCACCCCTTCAAAGCCCATCTCCTCCCGCAGGATATCCCGCATCAGCCATTTGTTGGTGCTGGCCGGAATATCATTGACTGTGTTAAAGGAGGTCATCACCATACCCACGCCCGCTTCCACACCAGCTCTGTACGCCGGAAGGTAATACTGCCTGAAGGTGCGCTCCGTCAGCTCGGCCCCATTGTAATCCCTTCCGGCCACAGCCGCGCCATACCCGGCAAAATGCTTGATACAGGCGCATACTTTGCCCTCTTCTCCCATATCTTCGCCCTGGAAGCCTTTTACCTGCGCCTGTGCCATCCGGCTGTTCAGGTAAGGGTCCTCCCCCGTGGACTCCATCACACGCCCCCATCTGGCATCCCTGACCAGGTCCACCATTGGCGAAAAGGTCACATGCAGGCCACTGCAGGCGGCCTCCTTTGCCGCCGTTTCCGCACACCGTCCGGCCAGCTTCGGCTCAAAGGTCGCTCCCATGGCCAAAGGCATTGGGAATATGGTCTTCATGCCATGAATCACATCCATCATGAACAGCATTGGAATATGATGAGGCTGTTTTTCCATATAATTTTTCTGGATCTTTTTTAGCGCCTCCGCCCCGTAGGTCCCCAGGATGGACCCCGCCATGTCCACGTCCTTCTCCCCGATGCCCAGCTGCGCCGCAGGTCCGGTCAGTACTGCGTTTACGTCCATCTGGTAGAAATTGCCCCGAAGCTGCAGCATCTGATCTATTTTCTCCTGCAGTGACATGTCGTTTAACAGTTGCTCCAATTTTTCTTTTTCCATAGGTTAGCCTCTCTACTTTCTTGTATTTTTGCACAAAAAGCCTTTTCAGACCTTTGCTCTGTTTTCCCCCAAAAACCGTTGGAATGTACGTCGTTTTAAGTTCCGTCCCACTGAAATTTCTTCATATCCACATGGGTTTCATCCCGGAACTTCACGCCCTCTGCTTCCAGCAGCCCCCGCTGTTCATAAAAATGGGGTGCCAGCCTTCCCGCATGATTCACCACCCGGTGGCAGGGATATTTCCCGTAATATTCCGCCCTGCTCAGCACTTTTCCCACAAGCCGCGCATTGTTGTCTCTGCCGATCAAACGGGCGATCTGCCCGTACGTGGCCACCCTGCCCTCCGGGATCTCCTCCACCGCGGACAGGATCTGGTAAATCAATCCCTCTGTCATGACGACCGCCATATCTGCTTTCTCCTTTTTATCCCTGTGCTTTATTGTTTCTCCCGTTACGCATCCATTACTGTTTGCGACTGCCGCAGGCCGCGAACGAGCTCCTTCTGATGCCGCCTCTCTACAATGCCGTCCCCTTCTTCGGGACAAAAAAGGAGGACATATCGACTCTCTCCAGGGTAAGCAGCCTCCTTTTGCGTTCAATGCCCCCGGCATAGCCGGTGAGACTCCCGTCTGTCCCCACCACCCTGTGGCAGGGAATGATCAACGAAATGGCATTATGTCCCACTGCTCCGCCCACCGCCTGAGCAGACATGTGCGAAAGTCCCCTTTCCGCCGCAATTCTGCCTGCAATCTCCCCGTAAGTCATGGTATGCCCATAGGGAATGGTCAGCAGAATCTCCCAGATCTTTTTCCGAAACGGCGTGGTCTTCATCGCAAGAGGCGGCGTAAAATCCGGCTCCCGTCCCTGAAAATAGATGTCCAGCCATTCTCTTGCCCGGTCAAACACCACAGTATTTTTTTCCTGATGGTCTTTCTCCAATGTGGACGCATAGTACTTCTGATCCACAAACCACAACCCGCTCAGCCCTTTTCCGTCGCAGGACATCAAAATTCTTCCCAACGGCGACTCATAGTACCGGATATATTCCATTTCTGTCTCCCTCCGCCCTTCCGAGCTGTCTCATCTGCATTATTCCAAATGCCTTCTCTTTCTCCCATCAAACTCCATAAAGCTCTTATAGGATAAAAGAAAAAGGATTGCCTGTCCTATCTGCCCCAAAGGTTTTTACAGCCATCCGATACATGGCCCTGGCATGAATTCTGTCATGCCATATAAAGCGGCGCAGCATTTTCCGGACAGACCACAGCTCGTCATAGCTACCTTCCACCACCGGGTTATTCAGGAATTCCCAGTCCTTCTCCAGAAGCGCGAACCCCCTCTCCCGACATTCCCGGATGGTTCCTTCATTGTCGGCGTTAATGCCGACTTCTCCAAAATAGTATGCATTTACATTTTTCGTATGATCATACATTTCCTGGGCCGTTCTCGGTCTTGTTCCGTAGAATGTCTTTCTCTCCGGCAGACAGCTGACATTTTTGTCGGGAATCGACTGATACAGCTGATGAAAATCTCCGGCTGATTTCAAAGCCAGGTCTTTCAGATACAGATATTCTTCCTTTGAAAGGGGCTCCTTCTCATTGTCAAAGATAACGTCCGAATCGGCGTCCGCAATCTGCAGTTCGCTCTCCTTTTCCTGTACAATCGTTGTATCCACCATCTCCGCGGTTATTTTACCGGTCCAGTCCAGGTAGGAAGCAATCTCATTCCGCATCTTGCCCAATGCGATTTCCCGGCTTTCTCCTCTGGTAAAAGCCCCAGCATAATCGACGGAATAAAGCAGAGAATCATTACCGTTATGTTCCCATACACATCTGTTTTGCATGTTCTTTTCCTCCTGCCCATACCTGAATCGTTATAATGGATTCTCTGATCAGAAATTTATTATATTACACCCTTGCAGATATTTCCAGTGCTTTCCATTTTAACACAAAAAATAGTTGCTATTTGCGCGTATAACCCAGACTCGTCTGCAAAATATTTTTTTCTGCTGTCCAAAGGAATCGGAAAGATAAAATATTTAATATAATATTATTTTTAATATTAAATATTTATTGACATTCACATTTTCAAATCGTATAATGCAAATATCAAAACAGATTGGAGAATCTATATGAAAAAACAAACCAATTCCAGCTACTTCAACAACCTGCTGAAAAACAGCAAGGCATCAAAAAAGCAGATTGCCCTGTACCTGGACGATGCAAAGGTAGAGCGTATTGACACGATTATCAAGTTATTCTCCTCGCTGAGCGATTCCAAAAGTTTTGCAAGAAATACGCTCATAGAAGAAGCTATAGACAAATTTCTGGCAGACTCGGAGGAATATCTTCAGGAAACGTACGGAATTGATGTGGATGCCTTTATGGAGGAAATGCGGCTAGAAAATGCAGGTGTGGAAAGGTTCGACACCCTGATTCTTTCCTCCACAAAAAGAGGCTTTGAAGAAACTTTTCTGGGGGAAGACGGAAATACTCCCTGCTGGTATCCATGCAAGGTAAGCGATGACAGAGAGCCTCATGTGAAATACATCGCCATTTACCGAGGACGGCCCCATTCCGCAATCACGCATTACGCCAAAGTAAAACATTTTGTCTATGACGAAGAGCTGGAATGCAAGGTCTGCTATTTTGACGGGGATCCCATAGAATTGCCGCATAAAATCGGCCTGGGCCAAAAGGAACCCTGCTTCTTCATCGGTGCAAAATATACCACTCTGGAAAATCTCTTAAATGCCACACAGGCGGATGAGCTGGTCTTCGGATAAAGCCTCCTATTTTAAGCTTGCCAAATACCCGCCCCGGAGGTAAAATTGTCTGGTAAACCAGTCAAAACGGAGGACAAAAGTTTGCGTATTGCCATATGTGATGACGAAGAAGCACAACGAATACTCCTGGCCCGCTATGTGGAAGAATGGGCTGACACGAGACATATCCCGGTGAAAACGGAAGTCTTCCCAGGCAGCGAACACTTTCTATTTGTCTGGGAAGAGGACAAAACCTTTGATCTGCTGATTCTGGATATAGAGATGGGCGAGATGAACGGAATGAGTCTGGCCCTGAAATTGAGAGAGCAAAATTGGGATATTCCCATCCTTTTTGTCACAGGATATGATAAATATATGGCCCAGGGATACGAGGTGTCCGCTCTGCACTACCTGCTGAAACCAATTCAAAAGCAGAAAATGTTTTCCGTGCTGGATCGTGCGGTCCAAAAGCAGCCGCCTGCTCAAAAGTTGATGTTCAGGACAGACAGCGGCATGATTTCCCTGCCGGTACCGGAGATCTGGTTTTTCGAAGCGCAGGGACACACCTGTATCCTGCACACGAAAGATTATGGCTATTCCATCTATATAGGGATTACAGAGCTTAAGAAACAGCTGGGCGCCATACACGCTTTTGTTCCCTGCCACCGTTCCTATATAGTGAATCTGCAGCATGTGACAGCCCTTGAAAAGGCGGAATTGCTTCTGGATAATCAGACCAGACTGCCTCTCAGCCGCGGCTCCGCAAAGGAAGTCAATCGGGCTTTTATTAAATATTACCTGCGTTAGGAACTGTTAGAAAACAGTTCCTTAATATCTGATGCGCGTAAGAAATGAGGAAATACTATGGTTCTGTACCTGGTTGCCGCTGTGGCGGCCATACTCCTTCTCAATCTGCTGTTATGGCGTTTTCTGACTCCCTGGCTCATCAATCGCAGACTGACCCGCTTTCAAAACGATCTGGTGAATAGACACTATGATGAAGTGGGAATTATGTACCGCGAAATGCGGGGCTGGAGACATGATTACCACAATCATATCCAGACTCTGAAAGCCCACATGGCACTTTCTCAGTATAACGAAGCAGAAAAATATCTGGATCAGCTGGAAGCAGATCTGGCATCAGTGGACACAGTGCTTAAGACAGGAAATATTATGGTGGATGCCATTCTGAACAGCAAGCTTTCCATGATGCGCGAAAGGAAAATCCATGTGGATGCCACAGCCATAGTTCCCGGAGATATCTCCATCTCCGGTGTGGACTTATCCGTACTGATCGGCAATCTGCTGGACAATGCCATGGAAGCCTGCATGCCGCTTCCGGAATCAGAACGTTTTATCCGCATCTATATTGATATTCTGAAAAAGCAACTCTACATTTCCGTCACCAATTCCATGAAAGGCCGCGCCAGAAGGACAGGAAATCTCTTCCGTTCCAGTAAGGAGGGCAGCCATGGTTTCGGGCTGATGCGAATCGACAATATCGTAGCAAAATATCACGGTTTTCTGAACCGGCAGTCTGAAAACGGCGTCTTTGCCACGGAGGTATCCCTGCCGCTGAAAGTATCGGACCACTGAAAGTGTTGAAGCCCGGAAACTAATGAAATGGTACAGAGCTCATACAATTCGTGCATCTGGAAATACAATTCGTGCCTGAATGGCATTTTTCGCTGTCAACATGTTATTATGAACATGTAACCCTATTCCCCGGCACATTTTATGAGATATTATGGAAAAAGAATTGAGCTTTCAGCTGTCTCTGTACGGTAGTTTCCAGGCCATAAATTTTCCGAAGGAAACCTCGCTTCTCAATGGCGCTGTGGTTATCCAGGCTGAAAAAGACCGCATTGACATACTGTCGGGCATGTTGTCCGGAAATAATAACATACTCTCGAAAAAGGAATTTATCGACACAGCAATCGATTGTCTGAAAAATATGCAGGAACTGCTTTCCTCCCATATACATCAGGCAGTGTTGTTCTGTGAAGGAATCCTGTCCCTCTACAGGCTGTGGCCGGGCGCCTGCGTTTTTTCCATGAATGGACTTTCCGTAAGGCTGGAATGGCGTCCCATGCCTGAAAATATCGTAAACGGCATCGTTCTGAGTTATAGGCTGGGCTGTCCTTCCTCCGGGATTCTGGATTTTGACGATATAATAGAATTTCTGCGGAGGCTCGGCGCAACAGTTCAGCCAGATTCCGAACTGTTGCGTTGATGCACACATTTTCTCATAATTCACTTGCTTATTATAATTTATCCGGTATAATGGAGATACGGCGTTATCTTCTGCAAGCAAGCTGGCGCATACACAAACGGAAATCCAGAAAAAGGAGACTGCAAATGAGCACTCAGGAATTTAAGCCCATCAAAGAGGGCAAGGTACGTGAAATTTACGACAATGGTGACAGTCTGATTATGGTGGCAACTGACAGAATCAGCTGTTTCGATGTCATTTTAGGAAATCAGGTGGAGAAAAAGGGCACTGTGCTGACCCAGATGTCACGCTTCTGGTTCGACATGACAAAGGATATTCTGCCCAACCATATGCTGTCTGTAGATGTGAAGGATATGCCCGCCTTTTTCCGGACAAAGGAATTTGAGGGGAAGAGCATGCTATGCCGGAAGCTGAATATCCTTCCTGTAGAATGCATTGTCCGGGGCTACATCACCGGAAGCGGATGGGCAAGCTATCAGAAAGACGGCACGGTCTGTGGTATCCGACTGCAGTCAGGCTTAAAAGAGGCAGACAAGCTGCCCCAGCCAATCTACACTCCCTCTACCAAAGCAGAGATCGGAGAGCACGACGAGAATATATCCTTTGAAGAAAGCGTAGACTATCTGGAGAAACGTTTCCCCGGAAAAGGGCAGGAATATGCGGAAAAGCTGCGTGATTACAGTCTGGCGCTCTATAAAAAATGTGCCGGATATGCGCTGACACGCGGAATTATTATCGCAGATACGAAATTTGAGTTTGGTCTTGACGAAGAAGGAAACATTGTTCTGGCAGACGAAATGCTGACTCCGGACAGCTCCCGCTTCTGGCCTGCGGACGGCTATGAGCCGGGCCATGGACAGCCTTCCTTCGACAAGCAGTTTGCCCGGGACTGGTTAAAGGCAAATCCGGAGCACACCTGGGTTCTGCCGGAGGATGTGGTGCAGAAAACCATTGAAAAGTACCTGCAGGCATATAAAATGCTGACTGGAAAATCCTTATAAAACCTGCCATCTCCATCTGACAAAAATATGGTAACAGTTCTATGCTGCTGTTACAAAACATGTCACAAGAGTAACCCCGCTGCATCCATATGGCTGCAACGGGGCGTTTTTCCTTTCATTCCTGACAGCAGAATCCTCGCAGAATGTGGATTCTATTATTCATGACAATAGAATCCTCGCAGAGCGTGGATTCTATTGTTTTTATCAGCGTAATTCATCCTGCGTCCGCCAGTTTCTTTGCTTTCGTCTGGGCATCGATGGCTGCTTGAATTCTGGACTTTACCAGATTTGCGATTTCTATCGTCCGCATTCCCGCATATTCCTCATAATAAATCGGTTCCAGGAAATGTACCTGGGTTTTGACCCTGCGCAGGGAATTGATTCCAAAAGGCTTGTAGGAATCAATGATGGCCACCGGCACCACAGGTGCTTTCGCTTTGACCGCGCACTTAAAGGACCCGGCCATGAATTCCTGCAGTTCATTTCTGTTATTGTCATAGCCGCCTTCCGGAAATATGATATAACGTCTTCCCCTCTTCACTTCCTCCGCTATCTCCAGAATCGCCTTCAGCTGCTTCTTCATATCCCGTTTATCCAGTCTGCAGCCCTGGACCAGGTCAATAAATGTGTCCGTAATAGGCAGCTTCGAGCGATAAGCGTCGATCACCACGGTACAGGGCCTGGGATGAGAATACATGATTCCCAGTGTATCATATTTGCCCTGATGATTGGAGTACATGATATAACCGCCCTCCTTCGGCAAAAGCTCCTGGCCTGTACTTTCCGTTGTAATATGCCCGTTGTGCATCATGATGGAAATGCATCTCCTGGCCATTCTATATCTGCGTTCCTCCGAAAAATGTGTCCCATGCCGTTCAATAAAATGTGCCTTAAAAATGTAATAAACCACACAGGGAAATGAAACCGCCACCACATAACATATCCTTAACACATCCAACACCCCTTACCTACCTGAACCGCTTCGCGCAGACAATGCAAAGTCATGCTCCTACCGCTCAGTCTCTTCTTTATCGTCCTCCGCTCCATCCCAGCAATAAGTACAAAGCTTGCTCCTGTCAATCCCCACAGACGC
Organism: uncultured Acetatifactor sp.; assembly: GCA_948896875.1. Taxonomy (GTDB): domain Bacteria; phylum Bacillota; class Clostridia; order Lachnospirales; family Lachnospiraceae; genus Acetatifactor. The sequence goes on from CAQUWW010000061.1 coordinate 11,779, forward strand.
AATCATATCATCCAGTCTGTGATACCGCAAAGTTGTAAAGTTCAGCTGTTTCCCGATCCTGCTCACCATTTCCGCATATTCTCCGGTATCCGGATCCGCATAATACTTTAAGTCAATCTTTCTATTTTCCTGCTCTATCTCCCGGATCACTCTTCTTGCAATCAGATCCATCTCGGAAGTAGAACGGGAAAAGTTCAAATATTTACATCCATAGAGCAACGGCGGGCAGGCCGGTCGAATATGCACTTCCCTTGCACCGCTCTGATAAAGAAACTCCGTGGTTTCTCTCAGCTGTGTTCCCCGCACGATAGAATCGTCAATCAGCAACAGGCTCTTTCCCTCTATCAGATCCTGCACAGGGATCAGCTTCATCCTGGCAATCAGGTTCCGCTGTGTCTGGATAACCGGCATAAAGGAGCGCGGCCAGGTAGGCGTATACTTAATAAACGGTCTGGAGAAGGGAACGCCCGACCGGTTCGCGTAACCGATGGCATGAGCCGTTCCGGAATCCGGCACGCCTGCCACCGTATCCGGCTTTACATCGTCTCTCGCCGCCAAAAGAGAGCCGCAATTATACCGCATTTTCTCCACACTCACACCTTCATAGGAGGAAGAAGGGTATCCGTAATATACCCATAGGAAAGTACAGATTTTCATTTTCTTTCCGGGAGCCACCAGGGTATGTACCCCTTCCGGCGTCACCACGGCAATCTCACCTGGTCCCAATTCTCTGTCATACACATATCCCAGATTCAGATAGGCAAAGCTTTCAAAGGAAACGCAGAAAGCATCCTCCTTTCTTCCCACGGAGACAGGCGTCCTTCCATATCTGTCTCTGGCGGCGTAGATCCCTTTGGGCGTCATAACCAAAATGGTCATGGAACCCTCAATCACCTCCTGGGCATATTGAATTCCTTCCACCAGGTTTTCCTTCTGATCCAGCAGAGAAGCCACCAGCTCTGTGGTATTGATATCCCCTCCGCTCATCTCCAGAAAATGTCCGTGGCCTGCGGAAAACAGTTCGCTGGTCAGTTTTTCCGCATTGTTGATTCTGCCCACCGTGGTAATGGCATAGGTGCCATGATGAGAGCGAACCATCAGCGGCTGAGGCTCATAATCGGATATACAGCCGATTCCGATACTCCCCTTCATCTCATTTATTTCTTTGTCAAATTTGGTACGAAAAGGGGCATTTTCAATATTGTGAATTGCCCGATCAAACCCACGCTCTCTGTCGTATACCACCATGCCCGCACGCCTGGTTCCCAGATGAGAATGGTAATCCGTGCCGAAAAACAAATCAAATACGCAGTCCTCCTTGGCTGCAACACCAAAAAAGCCTCCCATAAATACCTCCCTGCTACAGTTTTCACCTATTGGCAGTTTATCTGAAAAACATCTTCTTTACACTGTAATTTCCGCCTTCATTCCCAACAAATCTGCATTTTCCTCCAGCACCGGCCGAATTACCTTCTCAAGGAAGGACTCCACCTGTTCCCTGGAACGTCCGATATATTTTGTGGGGTCCATGTTCTTCTGAAGCTCTTCCAGACTCATCGAAAAAGCAGGATCCGCCGCAATCAGCTCCAGAAGATTGTTCTCCTTTCCCTCCGCCTTCACATGCCGGCCGGCTTCCATGGAAAGTTCACGAATACGCTCATGAAGCTCCTGGCGGTTACCGCCCCTCTTAACGGCATCCATCATAATATTCTCCGTGGCCATAAAAGGAAGTTCGCTCTGCAGATGCTTTTCAATCACCTTTGGATATACCACCAGGCCATCCACAACATTCAGACACAAATCAAGAATTCCGTCCACTGCCAGAAATCCTTCGGGGATGGACAAACGCTTGTTGGCGGAATCATCCAGTGTCCTCTCAAACCATTGGGTAGCCGAAGTAATGGCAGGATTCAGCGCATCAATCATCACATATCTGGCCAGAGATGCAATTCTCTCACTTCTCATGGGATTTCTCTTATAGGCCATGGCCGAAGACCCGATCTGATTCTTCTCAAAAGGCTCTTCCAGCTCCTTCAAATGCTGAAGCAGCCGGATATCATTGCTCATTTTATGAGCGGAAGCAGCAATCCCCGCCAGCACATTGGCCACCTTCGTGTCCATCTTCCTGGAGTAGGTCTGCCCGGACACAGGGAAACATTCCTTAAAGCCCATCTTTTCCGCAATCATGGGATCAATTCTGTCCACAATTTCCTGATCCCCGTCAAAAAGCTCCAGGAAAGAAGCCTGGGTACCGGTGGTTCCTTTGGAACCCAGGAGTTTCATTCCGTTCAGTATATAATCCAGATCTTCCAGATCCAGATAAAATTCCTGCAGCCATAAAGCGGCTCTCTTTCCTACCGTAGTGGGCTGCGCCGGTTGAAAATGGGTAAATGCAAGGGTTGGCAGTTCTTTGTACCGGTCCGCAAACCTGCCCAGCTGCGCCATTACGTTTACAAGCTTCTTCTTCAGCAGCTTTAATCCTTCCGTCATCACAATAATATCCGTGTTGTCCCCCACATAGCAGGAAGTTGCACCCAGATGAATGATGCCGGCAGCCTTGGGGCACTGCTTTCCGTATGCATATACATGACTCATCACATCGTGACGAACCTGCCGTTCTCTCTCTCTGGCCACCTCATAATTGATATCTTCCGCATGTGCTTTCAGCTCGTCGATCTGTTCCTGCGTGATAACCGGTTTCCCGTTTCTGCTTAAGCCAAGCTCTTTCTCCGTCTCCGCCAATGCTATCCAGAGCTGCCTCCATGTACGGAATTTCATATCCGGGGAAAAAATGTACTGCATTTCCCTGCTGGCGTAACGCTCGGACAGAGGACTCACATATCTGTCTGTACTCATGTTCTGATTCTCCTGTTTTAGCCATATAAGCGCTGTTTATTGTCACTTTTATCATCATATATTACATAAAGTAATAAGTCAATAGTCAGAATTTTCTCCCTTACAATGTTCGGTCATTTCTCTGATTTCGTCGGCATACTCCGGATATTTTGCCGTCACGTCCATGATTTCTTTCCGCGCGGTCTCGCCCACAGTGTTGTTGTAGTCCATCTGTTTGCGCAGGGCCTGCCTCCGCAGAATCAATTCATGGCGCATCTCCACCATCTCCCGTTTATCCAGCAAAGCTTCCGGATGCCCCAGCCATCTCTCAGGGCTGGTAACCCGGTAATTGGAGATTCTGTTCAAAAGCTGTTTCCGAAAGTATTCTGCCTTTGCGTCTGCCTCCGCATACTCTCTCCGCTCTTCTTTTTCCTCCTGATATTGTTTCCACAGCTTCTCCAATGAGGCCGCACTGTCAGTGCTGTACTTAATATAGAGATAATCCGTCAGATTCTTATTGTTGACATAACGGATTTTCACTTTATTCTGTAGAAGAATCAGCTTATTTACAGCGATTTCCACGCGGCGCATCTCTCTGTCTCCGTCCGTATATTTTACCCATACAACCGTGGCTGCCACAGCGACCGCCGCCACCGCCGCCAGATATCCTGCCTTCGCATTCATCTCAAAGCCGAACTGCAATATCAGCAGCATAATGATACAGAGGACAAAGGCCGTCAGGAAAATCACAATCATCCCCCGCATATTATTCATGACGGCATCCAGTTCCTGCCTGCGAAACTCGTAAGCATGACGTTCTCTGTCCAGGCGCTTCAGATCCTGCCGCACTTTGGCTCCATATTCCTCACATTCTCTGATTTTGGCAATTCCCTCCTGGAGCTCCCCCTCCTGTTTTCGCAGCCGATAATAGTCCGAATCGCTCATTCGGTTCTTCTTCCCTCGATACCGCTGTCGTTCCTGTTCCAGTCTGGCAAAGCTCTCCGCTATGCCATTCAGCACTTTCCTCTCCTCTTTCGGCAACGCCTCTATTTCCTCTATGTCAGTGAGGTAGGATGTCACCCGGGAATATTCGCCGGAAAGCAGACTTAACTCTCTGTCCGCCTCCTGAATCTGCTCCAGACAGTTTATGATGTACCGATTTCTATCTTCTTTTTCCTCGAAATTCACCTTATCCCTGTCATAGACAATACTTTCCCAGTCGTCGGCGGCATTCTCCTGATATTTTTTCTTTTTCCATATTTTAGACCAGAAACCCATTCCCTCTTGCCTCAATTCTTGTCATTCTTCCAAAAAAACTCAGCCGGCCCACAGCGCTCTGTCATCGGCTTCACGCTTCCGCACGGTAGCTGTCCTTCAGAGCCTGCGTCAGGCGCTCGCTGTCTTCGTAATATCTCTGTTGCTCACCATTATTCCGGAATTCCCGTCTGTTATACAGTCTCAGGTAATCCGGCTGCATTTCCCATTCCCGGGTAAACTGTTCCAGCCTTTTTTCCAGTGTCAGCGTATGGCGGTACATGTCCCCATGTTCCGCGACAAAGGCCACATACTCCTTTTCTGAAAGCAGCATCCGCTCCGCAGCCAGATACGCCACATAATCTTCCTCTTCCCCCGCCAGTTCA
>CAQUWW010000062.1 GCA_948896875.1 uncultured Acetatifactor sp.
AAATGGCCTTCCGTGCGGAAGCTGCCAAGCTGTCTGCCGTAGGCGTTCCTTTTGGCTGTGATATCCATGGTTCCAAAGTGGACTGTCCCGCCTTCCACTTCCTTTGCCAGGAGAATCAGTCCGGCGCAGGTGCCCAAAACCGGCAGGCCGGACTGAATCAGTTCTTTCAGAGGAGTATAAAGCCCCAGCTCCCGCAGCAGCTTTCCCATGACTGTACTCTCGCCGCCGGGCAGAATGAGGCCGTCAAAAGGACGCTTCAGATCAGAGGGGTGGCGAATTTCAAAATGGGGTGTGTCTAATCTGTCCAGCATGGAGGCATGCTCGGCAAAAGCGCCCTGCAGGGCAAGAATGGCAATGGTCATTTCTATTTTCCTCTCTCTTCCATGATCAGAGCGATTTCCTGCTCGTTGATGCCAACCATGGCTTCGCCCAGATCCTCCGACAATTCCGCAATCAGTTTCGCATCGGTATAATTGGTCACAGCCTGTACGATGGCGGCGGCACGTTTTTCCGGATTGCCGGATTTGAAGATGCCGGAGCCTACGAAGACGCCCTCTGCGCCCAGCTGCATCATCAGGGCGGCGTCCGCGGGAGTTGCCACGCCGCCTGCGGCAAAGTTGACCACGGGCAGTCTCCCGGTTTCGTGAACCTGGCGAAGCAGGTCGAAAGGAACCTCAAGCTGTTTTGCCGCTTCAAAAAGTTCATCCTCCCGGAGATTTTGTATTCTCCTGATTTCCGCATTCATGGCCCGCATATGACGGACAGCCTGAACCACGTCGCCGGTGCCCGGCTCTCCCTTGGTGCGGATCATAGAGGCGCCTTCTGCGATGCGTCGCAGAGCTTCGCCCAGATCTCTGGCCCCACAGACAAAAGGAACCTTGAAACGGGTCTTGTCAATGTGGTATTTGTCGTCGGCAGGAGATAAGACTTCGCTTTCGTCAATATAGTCGATCTCAATGGCTTCCAGTATCTGGGCCTCCACAAAATGGCCGATGCGACATTTGGCCATAACGGGGATGGAGACCGCCTGCTGGATGCCTTTGATCATTTTGGGGTCACTCATTCGGGAGACTCCGCCTGCCGCGCGGATGTCGGCCGGGATTCTCTCCAGGGCCATGACGGCACAGGCGCCGGCTTTCTGGGCGATTTCGGCCTGTTCCGGCGTTGTGACATCCATGATGACGCCGCCTTTCAGCATCTGGGCCAACTGCTTATTTAACTCATACCTGTTCTGGTTTTCCTTCATTTTGGATCCTCCTGTTATGCTTCTGCCATGAAACATCTCATGACTGTTTATACTGCATATCGCTGAATACTGCCTGATGTAATCATGCGATTGAACCAGTCAGCGTTATGCAATCTGGTTTTGTCCGTTTAGGCTGCGAATTTGTGCAAATATATTTTACTGGTGACAAAAACAGGCCGGCCGACCTGCATAAAGAATAGAATAAAAGTGGCATGATGAAAAGTGCCACTTTTCGAAAAAATAACCATACCACTATGGTTCTCATTGCCTGTTTTTGGATAAAGAAAAGATAAGTTGTTTATATTTTATACAGGTACCGTCTCAACAATCCCCAAATCCACAGAGCGGATACTATAAGTGCCGGAAGCAGATAAAGCAATGTGTTTTCGCCCCATTGCCGCCGGGTCGGAGAAAATGAAGACAGCGGCAGCCTTTTCCCGTAAGCTCCTGGGAAGCGCCAGGAGAACGGCGATATAGACAACCGTCAAAACTCCATATAGAAAATAAAATCCATATTTTGCCTGAAAACGAATATCCGCCCCAAATAGATTCTTTACCCTCATCATAATTTCCTTTCCTATCCCTCAATCCTCGCCCCCGGCGCAGGACCGACAACAAATCAGTTTCTATCTGCCACATTTTTGCTAATAAGGCATGTAAAATTCTTTCATGGAACCAGTCATGAAGCGTAAGCCTCAATATGTACTACGTAAGAGTCCTAGAAAAATGTGTAACTTTTTTGAAATAGTATATTGCAATATATAATAGCATGTGATAAGATAAACTGGTCAAAAGATAGTACTGATAGAAAGGAAGGAGGACCTACATGAATACACAATTTAAAAAAGGCGCACTGGAGCTCTGTGTGCTGTCACAGCTGGTGTGGGGTGACAAGTATGGATATGAGCTGACGGAGAAAATATCCGGCGAAATGTCCATTGCCAGCGGCACCCTGTACCCAATTCTTCGGAAGCTGAAGGCGGATGACTATGTGACCACTTATCTGGTGGAATCGGAATCCGGGCCGGCCAGGAAATACTACAAGCTGACGGAAAAGGGAAAGCAGTACCAGACATCGGTGAAGCAGGAATGGGAAACCTTTATCAATGCGGTAAATCAGCTGCTTCTGGGATAGGGTACCTGTACAGAGGAAGGAAATGTGCGATATGCGAAGCGCAGGGCGCACAGGATAGAATGGAAATGGAAAGGAGAGGCTATGAACAAGCAGGAATATATGAAAAAGCTGCAGGAAAGGCTTGAAAGCTTTGGAAAGGAGCTGCAGGAAGAGATCATGGAGGACTACAGGCAGCATTTTGCCGAAGGCGAGAATGAAGGGAAATCCGAGGAAGAGATCATAGAAGAGCTGGGAAATATCGAGGAGATGATTCGTGAGCTGTCAGAGGATGAGCTGCCGGAGGGATTTGCACAGAGGGCATTGGAACCCGCCGCAGTTGAGGGCCAGGAAGTGACCGGGACACAGGAGGATACGGAGAAATTTGAAGAGACAGAGATGAAGAGAGCCTTCTCCTACTCCGGGTATTATAAGGCTGTGGTGCTGGAAGGAAAGGTGGCGGATGTCTATGTGACAGAGTCTGAGAATGACCAGATTCATGTGGACTATGAAGCCAAAGGAGTGAACAGCCAGCAGAACTATGAGTATTACCAGTATGAAGAAGACGGTACCTTTTATGCCGGCGTGAAGCGCAAAAAGAGCATCCGGGAAGAGGGCGACAGTGATGAGAAGATGGTGAAGGTGACGCTTTTCGGGCGGACGATTATTTCTTATGGCACCATCGGCAATGTGTGGAACAGCGGACAGAGTATTACACTGACTGTGAGAATTCCGAAGGGTATGCCGAAACTGACGGCAAAAGTGGGAAGCGGAAATGTGAGCGTGTCCGGAGTGGAGCTGGAAGCGCTGGAGGCTACAAGCGGAAGCGGAAATGTGGGACTCAATGATATTGTGGCCGACCGGTTGAAGGCACATACCGGAAGCGGAAATATAGCGGCGGCTCACACAGAGTTTATCTCGGGAGCATTGGAAGCCGGAAGCGGCAATGTCAAGGCGGAAGGGGTAAAGGGCAGAGAGCTGCGGTGTGGCACCGGAAGCGGCAATATCAAAGGGGAAGCATCTGTTGGAGAATATCATCTGGCCAGCGGAAGCGGCAACATCAAGATGAAAGCCGGCGGAAATGCGGAGAGAATCAACATGTCCACAGGAAGCGGCAGCATTAAGCTGGAGCTGGAGGGAATCCAGGGAATGGACACCACCGTGCGCACCGGTTCCGGCGGAGTCCGCATTGCGTGGAATGAGGAGGAGGGCCAGAAGGTGAAAAACGGCAATTACACCTATGGAAACGGCGCCTGCAAGATTAAGGCCAACACGGGAAGCGGCAGTGTCAAGATTTTTGGAAGAGAGTAAGGACAGGCGTATATTGGCCTGTGGTTGTCTGCGAAAGCAGATGGCCGCAGGCTGTTTCTTTTTGTAAGGGGAAAGCCGCCGCCGGTTGCAAATTATCTGTTAAACTGTTATACTTGAACTATTGTAAGGAACTTGAGCTGCCAGACATCATTTAAAAAGAGGTGCATACATGGAGAAGGGACCTTTGTATCGGAAAATATATAATGATTTACTGCTGGGAATAGAGAACGGATATTTTCCGCCCGGAAGTAGAGTCCCTTCTGAGAAGGAACTGGCAGAACAGTATAATGTAAGCAGAATTACAAGTAAGAAAGCCCTGGAAATGCTGGCGGAGCGGAGTCTGATCGCGAGAATGCCGGGAAAAGGATCCTATGTGCTGGAACAGGGCGATGCCGGTATGCAGGCAGACGATCCGGACAGATATGAGAGGGATGGAAATACTTCAGATGAAAATGGTAAGGAAGAACCCGACAAGAATGAGGATAACCAGACCGGAAACTACAGGAATCAAAGCAAGCGTTTGATAGGTGTTATCCTGGACAGCTTCGGCGCTTCCTACGGGTGCGGTCTGGTGAGCAGCATAGAACGGGAATGCTGGAAACAGGGATTCCATCTGGTTTTGAAATGTACCTATGGAAGTATGGAGGAAGAGATTAAGGCTGTTGATGATCTGACCGCGCTGGGCGTGGAGGGGATTATTCTCATGTGTGTGCAGGGGGAAAACTACAATGCAAATGTGCTCAGGCTGTCGCTGGAGCATTTCCCTATTGTATTGGTGGACAGGGAGCTGACGGGACTTCCGATTCCCTGTGTGAGTACGGACAATTATCAGGCGGCCAGAGATTTGATGGAACTGTTGATTGAGAAGGGGCATACCGGAATTTGTTTTCTTTCCCATCCTTTCATGCAGACTTCATCTGTGGCGGCAAGGTTTTCCGGCTATCTGGATGCCATGTTAGAGCATGGCCTGATGACCAATGAGGATATCTGGCTTAAGAATCTGGGCAGTATGGGGGCCGAACTGAAAGATGCCGGAAAAAAGGAAAAGGCGGATATAGAGCAGATAGAAAAGCTTATCCGGGCGCATCCGGAAATAACCGGGTTTTTTGCGGTAGACCAGATGCTGGGAATTCTGGTTTACAAAATCCTGTGTAGAATGGGAATGGAAAAGGAAAAAGAAGTAGTCTTTTTTGACGGTCCGGAGGAGGCCGGAGACTTTGGGTTTCGGCTTGCTTATGCGGTGCAGGATGAAACCCTGATCGGTATCAGGGCGGTGGAGTTTTTGACAGAATTGATGGAGGGAAGGGAAGTTCCGAAAAAAAGCTTTGTTCCCCATAAAATTGTAGCACTTCATTGAACTGTCTGAACGAACTTGAAGAGCAAGGAGGAAACAGATGCATAAGGAGTGGGAAGATATACGGAGGAAAAAAGCGTGAACATCATTTGTACCCCATTGGGGATTGTGGATATGGACCGCCCGGGACAGGGGATATCGGATATTGCGGGAGCGGGATTTGAGAATATACTGCTGGACATGACAATGTGCTGTTCTCCAGGCGAGCTGGAGAACTTTGGAAAAGAAGGAAAGCGGGAAAAAAGGAAGGGCAGGCCTGCGGTTTCAGAGCATCCCACAGAATTATACAACAGATGGGAACCGGTGCTGGAGAAATGCCGGAAAGAGAAGCTAAAGGTGCCGATTGCATATGCTCCTCACCTGGGCAGAAACTCAAAGCGCGGGGATCTGAAGGAACTGTTGGTGAACCTGGTGGAAGAGAGCATTCGGTTCTGTGGGAAATTGGGCTGCCAATATATGGTTGTGCGGCCTTTTTATTCTGACAGGGAATATTATCTTCGTTTCGCAGGGCTGGCGAGGGAAAATCATGTGATGATTCTCCTTGAAAATCAGTGCCGGGACGTAAACGGGCATCTGGTGCGGGGCGTTTGCGCGGATGAAAGGGTTGCGGCGGCCTGGGTGGACAGACTGAACGAAGAGGCCGGAGAGGAACGTTTCGGCTTCTGTATGGACATAGGAGCCTGCAGCCTGTGCGGACAGGATATGCGGGAGTTTGCACTGGTTCTGGGGGACCGAATCAAGGCAGTGATTTTGCGAGACTGTGACGGACACAGGGAAGGCGCAATGCTTCCGTTTACCTGTACGGCGGGGGGAAGGTTCCAGACAGACTGGCTGGGATGTATTCGAGGCTTGCGGGAAATCGGCTTTGACGGGCAGCTTATCCTGAATTTCTCGGATACGGCAGGCGCTTTTTCCCCGATTCTGCGTCCCGGACTGATGCGGCTGGCCAAATCGGTGGCGGATTATTTCAGATGGCAGATTGGAATAGAAAATCTTCTGAAAAAGAACCGGTCCATTGTTCTCTTTGGAGCGGGAAATATGTGCCGCAATTATATGAAATGTTATGGGGAAAAATACCCGCCGCTGTTTACCTGCGATAACAACAGGACGCTCTGGGGGACTGAGTTCTGCGGGCTGGAAGTGCGGCCTCCGGAAAGCCTGAAGGAGCTGCCGGAAGAGTGTGTCATTTTTATCTGCAATATTTATTACCGTGAAATAGAGAAACAGCTTCGGGATATGGGAGTCGGCAACAGGATAGAATTTTTTAATGATGAATACATGCCATCCTTCTATTTTGACCGTCTGGAGCGTGAAAATACGTAATCGGGACCACTTACTTTCATGCATGGCGGTGCGGCAGGCTGCAGGAGAGTTTTGAAACGGAATTGCACAGGGAAAAGAATAAGCCGCTTTCAGGGCGGCCGGACAGGAGAATGGGATGTTGGAGATTGGAGTACAGACTAAAAATGTTGTGGATGACAGACAGCCGGAGAAAGGGTTTGCCCTGCTGAAACGCACAGGTTTTTCCTGTGTGGATTTCAGTCTGAATCAGTATCTGACGAATACTTCTCTGTATCAGTCGGAAGTGAATTCTTTTTTTGATCAGACAAGGCAGGAGCTTGAGCAGTTTTTTACACCTCACAGACAGGCGGCTCTGGCAAATGGAATCAGAATTCACCAGATGCATATGCCCTATCCCAATTATGTTCCGAATGGAAGCCGGGAGCTGAACGACTATCTGCGAAATGTGGTGGCTCCCAAAAGCATGGAAATCTGTGCCTTTTTCGGATGTCGGTATATTGTGATTCATGGCTTTAAGCTGGCGCGGTTCCTTGGAACGGAGGAAGCGGAATGGGAACAGACGCAAAAGTTTCTGGAGTTTCTGGCCCCCATGGCGAAGGAGATGGGAATTACCATATGCATTGAGAACCTTTATGACGGCATTGGCAGCCATATTGTGGAAGGGCCCTGCTGTAATGCGGGAAAAGCGGCGGAGCGCATCGACAGAATGAATGAAAAATACCATGAGGAGGTGCTGGGATTCTGCTTTGACACCGGTCACGCGAACCTGGTGGGGATTGATATGGAAGCGTTTCTCGGGGTGCTGGGGCATCGGCTGAAGGTTTTACATATTCATGACAACGACGGCGCCTTTGATCTGCATCAGATCCCCTTTACCTTTACGAAGACCCGGGAGAACCAGACTTCCACGGACTGGCCGGGCTTTATAAAAGGGCTGCGACGCATCGGCTTTGAGGATGCATTGAGTTTTGAGACGGCGCCTGTGCTGACCGCTTTTCCGGAAGTTATGAAAGAGGATACGCTGACGTTTATTGCAAGGATAGGACGATATTTTGCGGGAGAGATAGAAGCGGCAGTGGATGGGAAGGAAGTAAGCTGCAAAGCGACTATGTGACGGAATCGCCGGAGAGGAAAAAGAATGATGAAGATAGCATTGATTTTGTCCGGAGGCACGGGAGTCCGGCTGGGCACAGACATTCCGAAGCAATATCTGGAGGTGGGCGGGAAACCGATTCTTTCCTATTGCATGGAGACTTTGCTGGGACATGAGGAAATAGAGGCTGTTCAGATTGTGGCGGAACCGGTATGGCAGGCAGAAATTGTGAGTTGGATGAAGGCGCTTCCAGGGAAGGAAAAGTTCAGGGGATTTTCTCTGCCGGGAGAAAACAGGCAGCTTTCCATATTACATGGCCTGGAAGATATCAGGGAATATGCGGCAGACACGGATTATGTATTGATTCATGATGCGGCCAGACCTTTGGTGTCCGCGGAGATGATTACGGAATGTTTTCGGGCCGGAGAGGCGCAGGAAGGGGCGATTCCGGTATTGCCCATGAAGGATACGGTTTACCGCAGTGAAAACGGGAAAACCATTACTTCCCTTCTGGACAGGGGGACCGTCTTTGCCGGGCAGGCGCCGGAGGTATTTCTTCTGGGGAAATATCTCGAGGCCAACAGGCGTCTGCTGCCGGATGCTGTCTTACGGATCAATGGTTCCACGGAGCCTGCGGTTATGGCAGGGATGGACATTGCCATGATTCCGGGGGACGAGGGGAATTTCAAGATTACCACTCAGGGGGACCTGGAACGCTTCCGGGAGATAATCGGGACAAAGGTATCGTGTGAATAGACAGGAATGGAGGGAAATAAAATGAGCCGTTTTTCCCGCTTTTTGAAAATACTAGTGATTTTTCCGCTGTTTTTCGGGCTTTATGGCTTTGCGGTACTGGAAGGTGAGCCCTTTCTGGACGCGTTGTTTCAAAGTATCACCATGTATATGATGAACTATGGGGATACGCCGCCTAATCTTGCGATAGAGCTTGCCCGCTGGACCGCACCGCTTGCCACAGCCGGCGGCGTGATACTGGCCGTGAATTTCCTGCAGAAGTGGGTGGTCTCCCGTTGGAGATACCTGCGGGGCGGCAGTGTGGCTGTATATGGTCCGCCCAAAGAGCGGGAAGCGGTTCTTTCCCGGCTGGGCAGACATGGGATTCGCGGGGAGAATGCTCTCGTCAAGGCGGAGCGTTATATTCTGCTGAACGGCGAGGCGGAAAACTTTGCATTCTATGAGGCCCATAGCCAACAGCTTTGCCGTCGCCAGGTTTATCTCAAATGTGAATCTCTGCCTGCCCAGAGTGCTTCCCAGCCGAATTTGAAGCTTTTTTGTCCGGAGGAAATCGGGGCTCGTCTGTTTTGGCTGCGGCGGGATGTGTATTCCCTCTGGGAGAAATCCTCCGGCTCATTGACCATTGTCTTTCTGGGATTCGGGAAGCTGGGGGAGGAGTTGCTGAGCAGGGGTCTGCAGAACAATCTGTTCGGACCGAATCAGCGGCTGGAATATCATATTTTCGGGGACTGCGACGCCTTTCTGGCCACCCATACCAGCCTGGAGGAGATATCTGATCCGGTGTTTCCCCACAGAGAACCCTGGTATGACAGTATTGAGCTGATTGAGAGGGCGGATCTGGTGCTGGTGCTTTGGCAGGAAGGGCAGAGCGGGTTTCTGCAATCCCTGCTGTCTGTCACTCTGCGCCGGGAGATAGACGTGTTTTCTTCGGAAGAACCGGCATTGGCCTTTATGGCCTGGCGGGAACGGCTCCGCTTTTTCCCATGGCAGGCACAGACCATGGACTTGCAGGTTTTGTTTGCGGATACATTGTATGAGAGGGCAAAGCGTATCAATCTGCGTTACGCCCACTTGTACCAGGGGGTGGAGGAGACGGCGGAGAACAGGGAGGCAGAGTGGGAGAAGCTGGACGCCTTCACGCGTTACTCCAATGTAAGTGCGGCAGATTATCATGAGATGCGATTGAAACTTTTGGAGGCCCGGGGGCTTCCATGCAGCCTGGAGAAGCTTTCCGGGGAGGAGCTGGAGAAGCTGGCGGAGCTGGAGCATATTCGCTGGTGCAGATATCATTATCTGAACAACTGGCGCTTTGGACTGCCGGAGAACGGGAAAGCAAAGGATCCGACCAGGCGGCAGCACTCTCTGCTGGTTCCCTACGATGCATTGTCCGAGGCGGATAAGGAGAAGGACCGGGAAAATGTCCGGGTATTATTCTCCGTGGAATCGTAAAATCTCAGGAGATTTGGGAGATAAATTCGTGAAAGGCCGGTAGTCGGCAGGGAAAACTCGTGAAGCATGGATTCTACTGCTTTGAGGTTATGAAAGATATGCGTGGATTGTGATACGGCTTGGAGGAGCGTTGAATTCCGAGCCGTATTTTTTGACGGCAAAAACCACAACAATCAAAATAAAACAACAGAAAAACTTATAAAATAGATGTAAGATTTATTGACATTCTGATGATATAAGAATATACTGATATTTGAAAGTGCATGACGTCATATTATTCATGACAATAGAATTCTCGCAGAGGGTGGATTCTATTGTTCATGACAATAGAAGCTTCGCGAAGCGTGGATTCTATTGTTTACATATAACCTACAGGAAAAAGAAGAACGGACACAACCGGAAAGGAGTACCCATGGCAAAATATTTTACAGAGGAAATTCCGAAAGCGGACCGAATCCCCAGACTTGTGGCACATCTGTACGCCAAAATGCCGGAGATTGAGTCCGCCAGAGCCAGGCTGATTACGGAATCCTACAAAGAGACGGAGGACAAGCCCATCATCATGCGGCGGGCGTTGGCGTTTGCGCATATATTGGACCAGATTCCTATTATCATTAGAGAAGGAGAGCTGGTTGTGGGCAGCACCACCATCGCCCCCAGAGGCTGCCAGACCTACCCGGAATTTTCCTATGAATGGCTGGAAGCCGAGTTTGATACGGTGGAGACCCGTAAGGCGGACCCCTTTTACATAGCGGAGCAGACGAAGCAGGAGCTGCGGGAGGCGGATGCTTACTGGGAAGGGAAGACCACCAGCGATCTGGCTACCTCCCTGATGACGGAAGAGACGAAGAAGGCCATAGAGCATAACATATTTACCCCGGGCAATTATTTTTACAATGGCGTGGGGCATGTGACGGTGCAGTATGATAAGGTGCTGGCGGTGGGCTACAGAGGCATCATCGACGAGATGCAGGCGGAGCTGGACAGCTGTAATCCCGGCGACGCGGATTACTGTACGAAGAGTCAGTTCCTGAAAGCAGCCATTCTCAGCTGCGAGGCCGTGATTCGGTATGCCAATCGCTATGGGGAGCTGGCGGAGCGGGAAGCGGCGGCCTGTTCGGAGGCAGATAGGAGGCGGGAGCTCCTTCAGATAGCGGCCAACTGCCGCCGGGTGCCGGAATATGGTGCATCCTCCTTCTACGAGGCGTGCCAGAGCTTCTGGTTCGTCCAGCAGCTGCTACAGCTGGAGTCCAGCGGGCACTCCATCTCCCCGGGACGCTTTGACCAATATATGTATCCTTATTATAAAAAGGATCTGGATGCCGGGAAACTGACCAGAGAGTTTGCCCAGGAGCTGATCGACTGTATCTGGGTGAAGTTAAACGATCTGAACAAGTGCAGGGACGCCGCCAGCGCGGAAGGCTTTGCGGGGTACAGCCTGTTCCAGAATCTCATCGTTGGAGGCCAGGACAAGGACGGCTGTGACGTGACCAACGATCTGTCCTTTATGTGTATCACGGCCTCGAAGCATGTCTTTCTGCCTCAGCCTTCTCTCTCTATCCGGGTGTGGAACAAATCACCCCATGCATTGCTGTTGAAGGCGGCGGATCTGACCAGGACGGGAATCGGGCTTCCGGCCTACTATAACGACGAGGTCATCATTCCCTCGCTTTTAAGCCGGGGACTGACCCTGGAGGATGCCAGAGAGTACAATATCATCGGCTGTGTGGAGCCCCAGAAGGCCGGGAAGACGGAAGGCTGGCATGATGCGGCATTCTATAATATGTGTCGTCCTCTGGAGCTGGTGTTCTCCAACGGTTGGGACAAGGGAGAGAAGATCAGCCTGGAGACCGGCAGGGTGGAGGAGATGACCACCTTTGACGAATTCTATGATGCTTATAAAAAGCAGATGAATTACAATCTCTCTCTGCTGGTGAATGCGGACAATGCCATCGACGTGGCCCATGCCACCCGTTGTCCCCTGCCCTTCCTGTCCTGTATGGTGGAGGATTGCATCCGGAGAGGAAAGTCAGTGCAGGAGGGCGGCGCCGTCTATAATTTCACCGGTCCTCAGGGCTTCGGCATTGCCAACATGGCGGATTCTCTTTACGCCGTCAAAAAGCTGGTGTTCGATGAGAAAAAGGTGACGCTTGCAGAGTATAAACGGGCGCTTGCCATGAATTATGGGCAGGGATTTGATGCAGTCAGCGCCGGGGAAATCGTCACGGAGATTGTGAGGGAGATTCGCAAGGCGAATCTCCCTGAGATGGAGAAAAGCGGCATGACCGTGGACGAGAGTCAGATTGCGGACATGATTGAAATCGTGATGAATACAAAGCCTTCGGCTGAGGAGAAGAAAAAATATGAGGAGCTGCTGGCCATGATCGAGGCGGTTCCCAAATTCGGCAATGACAATGAAGAAGTGGACCTGTTTGCCAGAGATGTGGCCTACACCTACACCAGACCCCTTCTGAATTACCGGAATCCCAGAGGCGGCCAGTTCCAGGCGGGACTGTATCCCGTATCCGCCAATGTGCCTCTGGGGGCCCAGACCGGCGCAACGCCGGACGGACGGCTGGCCCATACGCCTGTGGCGGACGGCGTGTCCCCTTCGGCGGGCAAGGATGTGAACGGTCCCACCGCGGCGGCCAATTCCGTGGCCAGACTGGACCATGGCATTGCCTCCAACGGCACTTTGTTCAACCAGAAGTTCCACCCAACGGCCTTAAGCGGCGAGAAGGGGCTGGAGAATTTCGTGGCGCTGATTCGTTCCTATTTTGACCAGAAAGGAAGCCATATGCAGTTCAATGTGGTGGACAGGGAGACCCTTCTGGACGCTCAGGTCCATCCGGAGAAATACGCCCACCTTGTGGTGCGGGTGGCAGGGTACAGCGCCCTGTTTACCACACTTTCCAAATCCCTGCAGGATGATATTATCCGGAGGACGGAGCAGGGGCTGTAAGATGGGAAGCGGATTCTGTTAACCGGGAATTCAGCGATGACATAGGATTCCAAATGCAGAGGAGATAAGATGGCAGATACGGTTGCAAGGGATGGAGATATTCATATCAGAACCATGGAAGAAACCCAACAGGATTTTCAGACGTTTTTAAAGTGGATGACAGATCCCCGGATAATGAAGTACTGGGAGGGGATGACAGAACATTTTACCTATGAGAGAGTGGTTCGGGACTATAGAGAAAGCAGGGAAGAGCATGTGGAACAGTGTATCATCGAATGGGATTCTCAAGCTATCGGCTACTGCCAGTTTTGCATCGTAAATGCCGGTAATTACGAAGTGCCGGAAGCGCAGTTCGGGCAATTTGCGGATAAGCAGGATGTGGTATACGGCATTGATATCTTCCTTGGGGAAGCGGACTACCGCGACCGTGGAATCGGAACCAAATGTATGAAAGTGCTGATGAAGGCATTGTTCGACGAACGGAATGCCGATATGCTGATGATTGACCCCAAAACCCATAATGCCAGAGCCATCCGGTGTTACCATAAATGTGGTTTCCGGGATTTATGCGTGGTACCGGAGAGGGAGCAGCAGGACGGAATCTATCATGACAGCTTAATTATGGGTATCAGAAAGAAGGAATTTACAGTTGAACTGAATCAGAGAGACGGCGCGAAAAGCCATCAGGAGCAGATAAAATGATTGTTAAAAACGATTTTCCAATTTTAGAATACAGTACGGAGAAAAAAGCTGTCATTAATCCAGACAGAAAGGATTCCAAAGAGGACAGAGACGGTCAGGGCGGTGGCGGGTTCGGGAAATTTCCAAGGCTCTGCCTTGTGACCTTTTTTGAAGAAGTCCTTGCAGAGGCAGTGGAGAGATACGGGGGAGAGAAGATAGGAACCTATGTGTCCGAAATGAAGGATTTTCATGTGTACCGGTTCACTGTGGAAGGGACGGAACTCTGCGCCATACAGGCGGTAGTGGCCTCCGGTTCTATCGCCATGATGACGGAGATGCTCTATGGCTGCGGAGTGGAAGTGATTGTCTGCTGCGGAGGCTGCGGGGTGCTGGAGGACATTCCGGAAGGCGCTGTGATTCTTCCGGTGCGGGCTTTGCGGGACGAGGGAGCTTCCTATAAATATCTGCCGCCGGCCCGGTTTATCGAGCTGCATTCTGCCCCCATAGAATGTTTCCGAAAAGTACTGTCCGGGTATGGTATTCCTTACATAGAATGTGCCACCTGGTCCACGGACGGCTTTTACAGGGAGACGAAAGAAATGGTGGCTTACCGGAGGGAAGAGGGGTGCAAGGCCGTGGAGATGGAGTGTGCCACGATGGCGGCCATCGCACAGTTTCGGGGGAAGGTCTTCGGACAGCTCCTTTACAGCGGGGATATCCTCGCGGGAGATGCGGAAGACTATGACGCCAGGGACTGGAACAGGAATGTTTCAGCCAGGGAGAGACTCTTTTATCTTGCCATGGAGGGGCTGCGCATGCTGTAAGAAAGCAGTCGGCAGTATGAGGATAAAAAATGACAACAGATTATTTGCAGACAAAGGGACGAATATTCGATATACAGCGGTATTCCATTCATGACGGAACGGGGATCCGCACCATATGCTTTTTAAAAGGCTGTGTGTTGCGGTGCAGGTGGTGTTGCAATCCGGAATCCCAGGAGTATGGTATCCAGGAAATGAAGGTCCGGGGGAAGACGAAAATTATCGGCCGGGATGTGACGGTGGCGGAGGTCATGGAGACCGTGGAGAAGGACAGGCCCTATTATCACCGGTCCGGCGGCGGATTGACCCTTTCCGGGGGAGAGAGCCTGTGCCAGCCCGAATTTGCCAGAGACCTGCTTCACGGGGCGAAGGCCGTTGGCATCAATACCGCAATGGAGAGCATGGGCTGTGCCAAATGGGAGGTCATTGAGGAGATTCTGCCCTGGCTGGACCATTATCTAATGGATATCAAGCATATGGACAGCGGGAAGCACAGGCTTTTTACGGGAAAAGGAAATGAACTGATGCTGGAAAATGCCAGGAAAATCGCGGCTTCTGGCCGGACGTGGCTCAGCATCCGGGTGCCTGTGATTCCCACCTTTAACGACACTACCGAAGATATCAGAGCCATTGCCCGGTTTGCGGATTCTTTACCCGGGGTGGAGGAGATTTATCTGCTTCCCTATCACAGACTGGGACAGGATAAATACGCAGGACTGGGCAGGGTCTATGAGATGCCGGACATTCTGCCGCCGGAGGCGGAGCACATGGAGCGGCTGAAACGGGAAGTGGAGAAGTGTACGAAATTGCGGTGCCATATTGGGGGGTAAGCATGTGAGGATTATAGACGATATCACGAATTTCATCTTCCTGGAGGATATCAGTCCGGAGTATTCCGGGGAAGGACTTCAAGAAGGTTGTCCCACAGCCCCTGACAGGAAAGAGAATCCGCTGCGCGCAGATGTCATCTTCATCCCGGGAGGCTCCTATCCGGAACTGCCGGAGCGGGCGGCCGAACTGTGGAAAGCGGAGTATGCCCCCTATGTAGTGCCCTCAGGCAGGTATTCCATAAAAACCGGAAGATTTCCCGGTGCGAAGTCCAAAGCGGAAATCTACGGGAAAGATTATACATCCGAATGTGAATTCTTCACCGATGTTCTGCGCCGGAACGGGGTCGCCCCCGACTGCATTTTCCCGGAGGACAGGGCCCAGTTCACCGCCGAGAATGCCAGATTTACCAGGAAGCTTTTGGACGAAAAAGGTCTGTATCCGAAAAAAGCCATCCTCTGCTGCAAAGCCTATCATTCCAGAAGATGTTTGATGTACTATCAGCTGTGCTTTCCCGACACGGAGTTCCTGATCGCACCGGTGAATGGGAAGGTGACCAGGGAAAACTGGTATCAGACACAAGCCGGCCTGGAGAAAGTGCTGGGGGAGCTGGCCAGGCTGGGGACTCAGTTCACGGTAGAGTATACGCCGGAGATGGAGATCTTATGTAAAGGGTTAGCTGAAAAAGAAAATAAGGTATAAAGCCCTGATGATTTAATAAAGGCTTTACACCCCTGGTTACTGGTTACGATTTAATGATATTTAATTGCCATCTTCCAACGTTGACTGAAAGATATCCTTTAATTTTTGCAGATCCTCGTTATCCGGTGATTTTGTCAGAGCCTTGTTGATTAATTCCAGAGCAAGCCGGATAAAACCTTGAAATTGTTTGTTTGTCATACCCATATCTGTCGCCATCCTCTCACCGCCTTTCTGATAGGATCAGTATAGCGGATTTTAGAAAGGATGTAAAGTATTTAGTAAGTTATAGCCATTATGGTTTGTAAATGAAATGAATGATGATTAGAAAAATACCGAGTTGAATCAGTACATGCCTGAGCGGTGCCCATAGAATTTACGGACGTATCTTCGGCCGGAAATTCTATGCAGGGAATTGGTACTGCTCGGGCATGTACGGAACTATAAATCAGTACATGCCTGAGCAGTGCCCATAGAATTTACGGACGTATCTTCGGCCGGAAATTCTATGCAGGGAATTGGTACTGCTCGGGCATGTACGGAACTATAAATCAGTACATGCCTGAGCAGTGCCCATAGAATTTACGGACGTATCTTCGGCCGGAAATTCTATGCAGGGAATTG
>CAQUWW010000063.1 GCA_948896875.1 uncultured Acetatifactor sp.
CAGCCAGCTTTAACGCATTGTCTACCTTGTCCACTACCACGATCCGTCCCAGCAGAGAACCTGCCACATCCCGGTATTTATCCGGTATTTTCACCAGCGTATCCGCAGTTCCGATCACACCCTGTTCCTCCAGAGCTTCGGCATTTCTGAATTTCTGGGGATTTCGGATGCTTGTCAAGGGCAGGAACGTGGCCCGTCCCAGTTTATTGGTCTTCAGGTAGGAGATCATCTGCTTGGCCGCTTCTTCGTCATCGGTGACAATATTCTGGATATTGGCGCCCAGAGCCGTCTCAATGGCTGTCTCATATTTCTTCTCCACCTGAATGATATCTGCCACAACGCCGACAATGCCCTTGACTTTTTCCTTCTGTTCCATCACCTTCTTCACACTTCCGCCATAGCCTTCGTAACGTTCGGCCAGATTGGACAGCGCTTCCAGCTTCGATTTCTCCATATGATAAGCGCTCTGCGCTTCTCTGAGTCCGGCATCCTTCTGCGTCAGTGTCTCCCGAAAGGTGCCGATCTCCTGTTCCATGGCAGTTTCCTGCCCATGCAGTCCCTGGATTTCTTCTGTGACTCTTCCAAACTCTGCCTCCAGATTTTTTATGGTCTCCTCCCTGGCAGCCTCGTCTGATTTATGTCTGAGCAGCCGGGAATTCAGTTCCGCTCTTCTGATGTTTACCTGTTCCATCATAGTATCCAGACGTTCCATACGGGACTTGATGTTGGCCCTCTGGTTCAGCTCCCCTATAATGGTATTCTTCCCTGCCTCCATTCCGGCATTCAGCTCTGCGATCTTATTCTGAATTTCTTCCAATGTTTCCCTGGCGGCCTCGGCTTTCTCGCGCAGTTCCCGCATCTGTCCGTCCGTATCTTCTTTTTCCTGCAACAGTTTGGCTCTGTCCTGTTCTCTGGCGGAAATCTCTTCCTGCAGCGCGTCCCGCCGGCTGTTCAGATGGGCTTCGCTGCCTTTGGCAGAATTGATCTGCTCTTTTAAGACATTCATTTCTCCTTCCAGCTTTCCTCTGGTGAGCCCTGCGTCCGTAACGGTACTTCTGGCCTCTTCAATAGCAGTCTCCAGTCTTTCGATCTCCTCCTGAATACGGCTGTACTCTTCTTTTATCCCTTCATATGCTTCATTGGTCTCGGAAAGTTCGGCGCTGGCCAGCCCATATTTCTCTTCCACTGACTTAAGCTGCTCTCTGAGTCTTGCATTTTCCAGAAGGAAAGCATTTACATCGAAATTTTTCAGTTCCTCCCGTTTGCGCAGATAAATTCTGGCTTTCTCTGACTGTTGCTCCAGAGGACCAATCTGCTTTTCCAGCTCCGACAGAATATCATTTACTCTGATCAGATTCTGCTTTTCATTCTCCAGCTTGCCCTGTGCCGCCGCTTTTCTTCGTTTAAATTTGACGATACCGGCGGCCTCGTCAAAAAGCTCACGCCTCTCTTCCGGCTTACCGCTTAATATCTTGTCAATCTGTCCCTGTCCAATAATGGAATAGCCCTCTTTCCCGATTCCTGTGTCGTAAAAAAGTTCATTTACATCCTTTAATCTGCAGGGGCTCCCATTAATCAGATATTCACTTTCTCCGGAACGGTAAATACGTCTTGCCACTGTCACCTCATCGAAATCAATGGCAAGCTGATGATCCGCATTGTCCAATGTGATAGCCACATAAGCATAGCTCAATGGTTTCCTGTTCTCTGTTCCCGAGAAAATGACATCCTGCATGCTGGCTCCGCGCAGCTGCTTTACACGCTGCTCTCCCAGAACCCAGCGGACCGCATCCGCCACATTGCTTTTCCCACTTCCGTTAGGTCCTACAATGCCTGTGATGCCATTATGGAATTGAAAATTAATTTTGTTGGCAAAGGACTTGAAGCCCTGTACCTCAATGCTCTTTAAATACATTCCTTCTCCCTGAGAAACAACAGCGCGTGATAGGCCGCCTGCTGCTCCGCCGCTTTTTTTGTTTTTCCCTCTCCCGTCCCCAGCGTCTCACCTTCCATTTTTACGACTACACAAAACACTTTGTCATGCTCCGGTCCGCTTTCCGAAAAAAGTTCATAGCTAAACTCTTTTTTCAGTCTGCCCTGTATCAACTCCTGTAAATGGCTTTTGCTGTCATAGAACAGCTGCTTATCCTCCAGGTCGGATAAAATGAAGCGATCGATAAATAGTTTCGCCGGTTCCATTCCTCCGTCCAGATATATGGCACCAATCAGAGATTCCATAACATCCGAAGTAATACTGTTGCGCATCCGTCCTCCGGTAATCTCTTCACCTCTTCCCATGAGAATAAAATTCCCAAGCTCCAGATCTTTGGCACAAAAAGCCAAGGCCGGTTCACATACCATGGCCGCCCGCATTTTAGTCAGCTCCCCCTCCGGCTGATCTTCATACTCCCGAAACAGGAACTCGCTGGCCACCAGTTCCAGCACAGCATCTCCGAGAAATTCCAGTCTTTCATAATTCTTTTTCCTGCGAATTTTCTGCTCATTGATAAAGGAGCTATGCGTCATGGCCTGCTTCAGCAGATCGCCGTTCTGAAAGCGATATCCGATTCGTTCCTCCAATGCCTCCAGGTTATATCCATCCACCATCTTTTTCTCTTCCTTTTTGTGTAATATCATTCAGGGTGTTACCATCTGAACGCAAATGAGCAGTCGCATAGCGGACTGCTCTCATTATAGTCCATATGACTGAGCGTATTTAAGGTAACGCACTTTTGATTAATTCCACTGCTTCTTCCACAGTGCTGATCTTCTCTGCTTTCTCTGCAGGAATATCAATGTTGAACTCTTCCTCGATTCCGGAGACAATCTGAAATACATCCAGTGAGTCCGCACCCAGATCATCTACAAAAGTGGAATCCATAGCAATTTCATCTGGATCCAGATTCAACACCTCCGCAATGATTGCCTTTAATTTTTCGAATTCCATAGAGTACCTCCTTTCCTTAATCCTCAAGAACCATTTGTTCCTTGAT
This sequence comes from uncultured Acetatifactor sp., assembly GCA_948896875.1. Classification (GTDB taxonomy): domain Bacteria; phylum Bacillota; class Clostridia; order Lachnospirales; family Lachnospiraceae; genus Acetatifactor. Next base: position 2,994 of record CAQUWW010000063.1, read on the forward strand.
TTTTTGATTTATTTTCTGCTCCTTAAATGCAATGCATTGAAGAATAGAATTTCGGATCTCAATTGCTTTACTGCTTCCATGTGTCTTAACCACCAGACCGTTTAAGCCAAGCAACGGCGCACCGCCGTATTCCTCCGTACTGAAATCTTTCAGTGTCTGCTTCAACGCAGGCTTGACCAGAAGAGCACCTATTTTGCTTTTCATACTGCTCATCATACCGGCCTTAATTTTCTTGATCAGCGCATCGCTGACACCCTCCAGCATCTTCAGTACCACATTACCCACAAAGGCCTCACACACAAGCACATCCGCCTCGCCAAAGGGAATATCTCTGGCTTCCACATTGCCGATGAAATGAATCTCCGGACAATTCTTCAGGAGCGGATAAGCTTCCTTTGTCAGGGCATTTCCCTTCTCCTCCTCCACACCGATGTTCACCAGACCCACTCTGGGATTCTTGACACCGATCACGCTTTCCATGTAGACACTTCCCATTTTGGCAAACTGCAGAAGCTGCGAAGGTCTGGCATCCACATTGGCTCCACAGTCAAGCAGAAGGCTTACTCCTTTGATATTCGGAATAATCGGTGCCAGCGGAGGCCTCTCCACCCCCTTAATACGACCTACAATCACCTGTCCGCCCACAAGCACGGCACCCGTGCTCCCCGCTGAAACAAATGCGTCACATTCGCCGTTCTTCACCATATACATGGATTTTACAATGGAAGAGTCCTTCTTCCTGCGGATTGCCATGACCGGAGGTTCACCTGTCTCGATAACCTCCTCCGCATGTACGATCTCAATCTGTTCCACAGGATAAGTATATTTGTTCAGTTCTTCTTTTATCACAGGCTCCCGGCCTACCAGAAATACTTTCACACGCTTATCGGCATTAACCGCATCTACGGCGCCCTTTACTACCTCACCGGGCGCATTGTCACCGCCCATTGCATCTACAGCTACATTTACCATCTCTGCCATCAGGTTTTCCTTCCCAGTCTCTCTACGCTTAAGATTCTTCTGATGATTTTTATTCCATAATTTACTATAAGATAATCTCAGATAAAAATCAAGAATTTTTTTACATAAGAAAAGGGGCGTCCTTCAGAACGCCCTGGCTCATTTGCCGGCATCTAATCTAATTGCCATTCAGTCTCAGTCAACACTTACAACCTGCTTCTTGTTGTAAGAACCACAGGCTTTGCAAACTCTGTGCGGTACCATAAGAGCGCCGCATTTGCTGCACTTAACCAGAGTCGGAGCACTCATTTTCCAGTTTGCTCTCCTCTTATCCCTTCTACTTTTGGAAGATTTATTCTTAGGACAAATAGACATCGTTACACCTCCTTATTCTTATTAAAAATATCTTGTATCACTGCCATACGGGGGTCCGGGACAAAAGTATCACATCCACAGTCCTCCCTGTTTCGATTCTGTCCACAGACAGGACATATTCCCTTACAGTCCTCCTTACACAGAATCTTCGCTGGCCAGTTCATCAAAATCTCATTGTGTATAAAGTCTTCCGTATCCAGCTGATAGCCATCCGTAAGGCTCACTTCGTCATCCGTCTCCGAAGGCTTTATCCCCGGAGCCAACGCCTTACGCTCAAATGTCAGCCGAAGCGACACAGGCACTTCTGTCAGGCACCTGTCACAGCATGCCATGACAGTCAACTGCATATTGCCTCGAATATCCGCTTTCCCCGGACCCGCATTGGCAAAAAGAAAAGTTACAGGCGTCCGGTCTGTTATCTCAAACTTTCCCGCTCCGCTTTCAAAGCATGACATTTCGAGAGGGACTTCCTTTTCCAGCCGCATTCCTTCGACTGTCATTACATCGGATAAATTCACAAGCATAGCGGCTCCTGTCCTGTTCGATGCAGACACATCTGCAAGGGTCTGATCTGCTTCACACACTGTTTCATTATAATCGGCATCCAATACTTTGTCAACATCTTTTTATACCGGAATTTGTAACTTATTTCCCCTCAGCCATCCGCAGCTGAGCGGTAACCAGGCCATAGTAAATTCCCTTCTTTTCCAGAAGTTCATTGTGCGTCCCGATTTCGGCGACCCCGTGCTTATCTATGACCACCAGCCGGTCCGCGTTGCGCAGCGTGGACAGCCGATGGGCGATGGCAAAAGTAGTCCGCCCCTTTACCAGCCGGTCCAGCGCCTGCTGTATCAGGAACTCGCTCTCCGTGTCCAGGGCCGATGTGGCCTCATCCAGAATCAGCAGTCTCGGATTGTTCAGAATTGCTCTGGCAATGGCGATTCGCTGCCGTTCCCCGCCGGAAAGATTATAGCCATGTTCTCCCACATAAGTATTATAGCCATCCGGCGTTTTGCAGATAAAATCATGGGCGTTGGCTGCTTTGGCCGCCTGAATCACCTCCGCAAGTGTTGCATCCTGTCTGGCAAAGCGAATATTGGCCAGAATACTTCCGGAGAACAGAAACGTCTCCTGAAGCACCACACCAATCTGAGAATGCAGACTTTCCGATTTTACCTTCCGGATATCTGTCCCATCGATCGTAATCCTTCCCTGGTCCACGTCATACAGTCGCATAATCAGATTGATCAACGTGGATTTCCCTGTTCCGGAGGCCCCCACAAGCCCAATCATCTCTCCCGGGTTCACCTGAAAGCTGATATTTTCCAGCACCGGTTCATAAGTATGATAACCAAAAGACACATTTTCGAAGGTAAAAGCTCCTTCAATGGGGAATTCCCGGCTATCCTCGCTGTCTGAAATGACAGGTTTTTCGTCCAGTACATCATAAATCCGGTTCAGGCTGGTGATCATCTGCATCACCATTCTGGGAAGATGAGTCATCCAGCTCAAAGGCCCGAACAGATACCCACAGTAAGTGATAAACTGCACCAGCTCACCCAGCGTCATCTTTCCATTCAACACATCTCCGCCGCCGAAATACACGGCAATGTAAGACCCTGCTCCCAGCAGAAAAGTCAGAACGGGAAAAAAGATGGCCCAGAAGGTCTCGTTTTTCTTGCTGATGGCGGCAAATTCTTTCGTCTTTTTCTGAAACCGGGCGGCCTCCCGCTCCTCCTGTCCAAAAGATTTGACCACACGCATGCCGGAAATAATGTCCTGCAGATTGCTGGCCAGATCGTCAAACTTCATCCACTGCCTGTTAAAAATGCTGTGAATGTGGCGCCAGAAGGCTTTGGTCAGCACAAATACGATCACCACGAATACCAGAGACAGAAGCGTCATCTTCCAGCTGATCACAAACATTACAACCAGAGACACCACCATGGTAAGCAGAGTGGAGAACATATCCCCAAATACCTCTTCCATAAATCTGCGGATCTGATTCGTATCCTGAGACACACGATTTAAGAGCTCTCCCGGCTTCCGGTTGTTGATGAAGGAAAGAGAGAGGGACTGTATTTTGTAGTAAAGTTTACGTCGCAATGTCATGCTCAGGGATGTCCCAAGCGACATACAATGCCAATACCGGTATACCTCCAGCAGAATACGTGCGATCAACAGCGAAAAAGTAAGCCCCACAAAAAGCCATAAATCCTTCCAGCTGCCGTTGCCGCCTGCCAGCGCGCCGTCAATAAACTGTCTCTGAATCAGCGGCGTCACAAGATTTACTATGGCAATCAACACCATAAGCAGAGAAATCAACAGAAGTTTTCCCACATATTCCCCACAGAGCTCCATAAACTTTTTCAGGATATCCGCTTTTCCTTCACAATAGGGGCATCTGCTGGTACCGGGCATCGCCCGTCCGCATTTGTCACAATATTTCTCATATTCCAGACTGACGACTCTCTCCGGCTTCTCACCGGAACGACGTGCGGTAATCACCGCCTGAGCTCCCCGGACCACATAAGCCACCCGAACAATGTGACGCATGGAAAATCTGGCGGCACAGACTGCCTGTCCGTCCTTTTTTGTCACAGTGACAATCCCACTGTGTACCTGATGTTCACATTTTATCTTCTCACAGTCCTCCAAAAGGAAAGAAGCGGCTGTCTTCTCATTCTCCAGCACCAAAAACCGATCCTGGGTCACAACCAGCCAGATTGTTTCCGTATAGGATGACCGCACCTGCATTTTTCTGCAGTCGAAATCCAGATCCACCGGCACACAATACTGGATTTCCTCTCCGGGCGCCAATTTCAGCGCTTCTGTCTGGCTCCCGTTCAATGTATACAAAAGTTTCATATATTTCTTATTCCTTTCCTCGCTTTTTACAGGAAACACCTGAAAAACCGCCGGCACCGGCACTTAGATAAAGAGATCCAGCTTCTTCCGCTCAATAACGCTCAGCTGATAGAAATCCGGTATCTCATAACGGTTTCCATCGATGTCCGTCACCAAAAGTCTGGAATCGCTCAGATGAATTACCGCATCGCCGCTCATCTGCGTGGTAAAACGACAGGCGCCGAAAGTAGTCACCACATTCCAGTAGGCATGCCCATACTCATCCTTCACATCCAATACTTTCGTGATCGCCGGCATAAAATAGCGCAGCTTAATCTGCTCCCTCAGCATCTCCTGCTGTTCTTGCGGAAGCTGCGACATTTTCTCTATAATGCCGATCTCTTTCGCTTTCTCATCCGCCTCCCGAATGGAGATAAATTCCTCCGGATTGGTCAGTGGAAACGTCAGATACACTCCCACCCTGTCATATGTCTTATCCTTTGTCTTTAGAGAGACAAAGCCGCCGGCCGTCCTGGCAAACCGGGCATTCTCGCCGTTCAGAAACCGCATTTCCAGAATCTCATCCGATTCCTTCTTCAGCGCTTCTTCGTCAAATTCTTCCAGGTCCAGCAGATCTGTCCCATAATTTCCCTGTTCTTCCATATATTGATATCCCTCCTGCCCTCTTTAACGGGCATCCAATCTCTGTTGCAATGATTCAGTCAATTCCCCGCATGGCAAGCGCTTTCGTCTGCAGCTCGCTCAGTTTATAGAAAGTCCCCTTCCGGGCCAGCAGTTCTTCATGGGTTCCGGACTCTGTCAGCCTGCCGTCATCCAGCACAATCAGATGGGCGGCATTCCGCAAAGTGGAAAGTCTGTGGGCTATGGACAGCACTGTCCTGCCCTTTTCCAGCTTTTCCAGAGATTTCTGAATAGCCAGCTCCGTCTCCGTATCCACCGCTGAAGTCGCCTCGTCCAGAATCAATATCTTCGGATCCGCCAGAATAGCCCGGGCAATGGATATACGCTGTTTCTCACCTCCTGACAGGGAACGGCTTGACGAACCCAGCAGCGTGTCATACCCTTCCGGCATCTTGCAGATAAAATCATGAGCATTGGCCTGCACCGCCGCTTTGATGATTTCTTCCCTGGTAGCCTCCGGCCGGGCATATGCAATATTCTCCGCCACTGTGCCCATGAAAATATAAGTCTCCTGAGATACCATAGCCACATTTTTACGCAGCTCCCGAAATCCGTACTGTTTTACATTGACGCCATCCACAAGCACCTCCCCTTCCTGGGTGTCATAGAGTCTGGAAATCAAATTGACCAGCGTGGATTTGCCGGCGCCGGAACGTCCCACAATACCAAAGACCTCCCCGGCCTTCACATGAAAACTGATGTCTTTCAGAATCGGCTTATTGGCCTCATATCCGAAAGTCACATGTTTCAGTTCAATCTCGCCCCGCAGTTCCCGGGGCCTCAAAGGATCCGGTACTTCCTTTACTTCCGGTACCGCATCAATAATCTCAAACATACGCTGAGCCGAGTTCATGCACTGGGTATACCAGCGGATGATTCTGGACATAAATTCCAGGGGGCCCTTCAGCTGTCCGACATAGCCGGAAAAAGTCAGAAGAATTCCCAGCTCAATATCGGAACCGCCGATGATCATGGCACCTCCCACAGCCCACACCAGAAAGCTGATGGCATCTTCCACTGAACAGTACAGGGCGAAGAACTTATTATCATAACGAACCAGATCCATCTCCGCCGTCTTCACTTTCCCGTTATTTTTGGCAAAACGGGTCATCTCCTGTTCCTGCTGTCCGAATGCTTTCACCACTCGCGCACCGGTGAAGTTCTCATTCATCTGTCCCTTGAGCCGTCTGTTTGCTCTGTGTCTTTTCCCGTAATAATGCCACAGATGAGGCATCATCCGATAGCTGATCACCACCAGAACCGGCATCAGTACCACAGAAACCAGCGCCAGCAAAGGGTTCAGCATAAACATAATCACGGAAGTAGCCAGAATGTTTCCCACATTGATGAAGAAATAGGGAATTCCGTCTATAAAAAAGCTGGATATTTCTTCCGCGTCATCCGATACTCTGGTCATCAGGCCGCCGGTCTGCCTCTTGGTATAAAAGCTGATAGACAGCCTGCCCATGGCGGTAAAGACCTGACTCTTCAAAGTCGCCACCACTTCCGGAGCGATTCTTGCCGTCAATACCCCCTGCAAAATGCCAAACAGCTGCATCAGCACTTTCGCCGCAATCATGGCGATCACCAAAAAGGTCAGCGCCGTCATAAATCTCCCCGCCGGAATCTGTAAAGCCGTTAGAAAAGTCTCATCCTTTGCCAGAATCCTATCATAAAGAATTGTACCACTCAAATAAGGCCAGACCAGATTCAGCGCCGCCGTACCCAGATAGCAGATCATCATCACCGCCAAATATTTTCTATAGGGCTTAAAATAAGACAGAACCCGCAGCAGGATCGATTTCTTATCCATACATTTCGGACAGACCTTCCGCTCCTGATCGGGATAAATCATACCGCATTTGGGGCAGCATTCCCTGCCCTTTTGCAGATTCAGATCTTCCTCCGTGATCTCTTCTTCCTTTTTCAGCTTTTTCACAAGGCTGCAGAGCTTTAAAAAAGACTCCATTCTGGTATTGGAAAAATGACAGAGATTGCGTTCCACTCCATCGATCTCCCCCAGCAGGACTCCCGTGGCCACCTGTCGGATCACTTCCATTTTCCCTATCGTCTGTAACTCATAAATCTGCAGCGCCGGCTCACTTGCCAGTACCGCCCTTTCTCTGGAAAGCGACTCCTTTTGCGCCGTCCTTCCATCCGTAATCTGCCAGCCGCCGTACCCGCCGAAACGGTACTCCGCCTTTTCCCTGTAGGGATAAGCCGCCAACAGCAGCTTTTCCTTCGTCAGCGCCACAATCGTGTCCGCAAACCGGTATTCCATATCAAAATCAGCCATGCCTGCAAAGAGAATCTCGTCTTTGCCAATTCCGTATTTCCCGGCAATGCTGATAAAACTTTCCGGCAAATTCATTTCCACACCCTCCTGTCCGCTTCCCACGGACATTGCTCGACAGTTTCCTGTCAATTCTCTTCTCTCGCCCCCACTTCATGAAAACAGTTCCTCTTTATAAAACACAAAAAAAGTCATGACTCCTGCACACAGCTAGTCATGACTCATTCATCTTTTATAAAAGGCAGTATGTATAACCGCCAATGAACTAATCCATGATACCGGGAGGCATTTTAAAATCCTGTCTGAATTGTAATGTCCTGTTTTCTGCTCTGGTCTTCATGTTTCTGCCTCCTTTCCTCAAATTTTTGACCTTTTTTAGTATACGCGTACTTATGGCCGGATGTCAACCCTTTTTTTACCGGAAAATGAAAAATCCGGCCCGATAAAGCCGAACCCATCCGAAAGTTTTTCATACATTATGATAAAAGGAAAAAAGGAAGAAAGTCCGAAAATGCCGGACTTATGGGATATATCTATGCAAAATATCCTGGAGTTAAAAAATATCGGCTATTCCTATCACAGTCTGCACGGTGAGACAAGGGCTTTGAAAAATATTTCCTTCGGTGTCCGGGAGGGTGAATTCATCGCCATTGTAGGACCCAGCGGATGCGGCAAGTCCACGTTGCTCTCCATTATCGCCGGTCTGCTGGAGCCTGAAGAGGGTACTATCCTCGTAAACAATCCCGACGGTTCCCTCCATTACCCGAAGATTGGCTATATGCTCCAGAGAGATCATCTTTTTGAGTGGCGCAGCGTCTATCGCAACGTAATCCTTGGACTGGAGCTGAATCACTGTGTGACGAAGGAGCGGCTGGAAGCAGTGGAACGGCTTCTGACAGACTATGGACTTGACAAATTCAGAGATAAGCGTCCCAGCGAGCTGTCCGGCGGAATGAAGCAGCGGGCTGCGCTGATCCGTACTTTGGCCCTGGAGCCTCAGCTGTTGCTGCTGGATGAGCCTTTCAGTGCACTGGATTACCAGACGAGGCTGTTCGTATCCGCCGACATCTGCCGCCTGATCAGGGCCGCAGGTAAGACCATGATCATCATTACCCATGATTTATCGGAGGCCATCAGTCTGGCAGACCGAATTATCGTCCTGTCCGGCCGTCCCGCCGTAGTCAAGAATGAAGTGTCCGTACATCTGACGCTGGCGGATGCCTCTCCTCTGGCCGCCAGAAATGCTCCCGAATTTCAACAGTACTTTAACATGCTATGGGAGGATCTGACTCATGAAAAGTAAAAGAAAAAATAAGAAAAAAGCCGGCCCCGAACTGACCAGGCAAGAACAGTTCGTCAGACAGCACAGAAGACATCACCATGAAATTTCATCCTGGAGAACCATTCTCTTTGTATTCTTTCTGATTCTCTGGGAATTCAGCGCTTACAGGAAATGGATTGACAGCTTTTTCTTCTCAAGCCCCAGCCGGGTGGCACGTTGCTTTGTGGAACAGCTGAAAAACAACGCTCTGCTATCCCACATCGGTATCACTCTTTTTGAGACGCTTTTCAGTTTTCTGCTGGTATTGCTGTTCAGTCTCCTGGTGTCCACACTTCTGTGGTACTCCAGAAAGCTGTCGGAAATCCTGGAACCCTATCTGGTGGTGCTGAACAGTCTGCCTAAATCCGCACTGGCGCCCTTGTTCATCGTATGGCTGGGCACCGGTACCAAAACCATCATTGTAGCCGGTATCTCCGTGGCCATCTTCGGCTCTATCATCAGTTTTTATACCGGCTTCCAGCAGGTGGACGCGGAAAAAATCACGCTGATATACACATTGGGCGGCAGCAGGCGGGATGCCTTTTTCCGGGTGGTGCTCCCGGGCTCCATTCCCATTCTGCTCAGCACAGCCAAAGTAAATATTGGCCTGGCTCTGGTAGGCGTCATCATAGGAGAATTCCTTGCGGCAAGACGGGGCCTCGGATACCTGATCATCTACGGTTCCCAGGTATTCCAGCTGGATATGGTTATCACCAGCATTATCATCCTCTGTCTCATCGCTCTGGGGCTCTATAAGTCCATCCAGTACATCGAGCACAGGATTAAAATTCAGTTTAAGATGTGAGGAAGCTCCGGGTCAGAAGAGGTTGCCTAATGCCGCTTCTGACCCGGAAAATGTACTATAGAATCTCTATCACATTCTGCTTTTTCTCATAGTTGTCAGGAATGATAAACTCCCAGATGCTATTGCCCTCTTCATCCTCCGATTTTTTCGCAAATCCCTGCAGTGCATAAAATTCTTTTACCATGCCGTTCTTAGCGGTAGGATAATAATAGCCTACCAATTTCCTTATTTTCTTTTCCTGTGCCTTTTCCACCAGCTCATCCATCATTGCATACTCCATCTCCCGTTTCAGGACACGGCAGCTCATCAACCAAAGTTCAATATGAAGTTCATCCTGATACTCACCCCGGATGTTACCGATAATAACACTTACAACCCCATTGTCACCAAATTTATCGCTGAGCTTACCGTACAGGGTTATTTGCTCTTCACTCTGTGCCGCAGCTTCAATTTCACTCTGACTATACCGTCTGGTGGTTAAATTAAACTGATTGCTCTTATTTGTAAGCTGTGCGATTCTCGACATATACATTGGCGAAAAGCTCTCTATTTCCCCCTTCATCTCCAAGGATTTCAGATAATCCTCATAGTTCGAAAAGGATGCCTGCATCTGACTTCTCCGCAAATTTTCCTGATACATTTCCGTCCTTTTCAGATCATCCCGGGAAAGGTGTGTCACTTCAAAAAAACCGGATTTGTCAATCACCTGAATGTAGTGTTCCACATCCGTAATCTGCGGGATGGCCACACCGGGAACCTGGGCTTCGACAATTGCTCTCTCCGCCGGATTGTCATCCACAAAGACAAAGCTCTCCGGCAGCAACGCCATCTCCCCGGCTGTTTCCATCAGATTCACACTTTTAGGATTCCAGTTGGCCTTAAAGCTTACAAAATCCTCCTTATGAAGAACAGAGTCCGGTCTCTCGAGCCCGCTGATTGCTTTATCTTCGTCATTTTTTGAATTCACAGTGAGAGCAATCCCAAGCTGTCTGTGCAGTTTCAGATACTCCTGAAATTCGCTGTAGGTCTGTGCCAGAGGTGTTTCCTGCCCTATTTCTATATTTTCAGCCCCATCATCTCCTACAACACCTCCCCATAAGGTATGATCCAGATCCAGATTGAAGGCCTTTTTGTTTTTCCCATAGATGGATTTGATGATATTGGCCACATGAAAGGAAAGGATGGGAATGGCAGGTACTGCCACCGCATATTTATACATATGCCAATAATAGGGATCCGCCCATTTGTCCAGCCCATACGCGGATGAAATGTAATTCACATCGCATATATAAAAATCATCATGTGTCTGGGCGTAACTGTAGAAGGCACAGTTCAGCATTGTCACAAAGTTGACTCTGCCATGTGGATCGCTTGCATCCTTGTTTCCCAGCAGTCTGAAATACGGATACTCAAAATTATTCTGAATGATGGGGCAATGATAGGTCAGATTCAGATGTTCCCAGAGCTCCTGGAATCTCCCTGCCACCGCGTCTTTCTTCCGCTCAATCTCTTCCATTCCATCAGACAGCTCCGGGAACGCATGAATATTCCTGATACAGGTACAGACATATATGATATCAGGCGAAAAGCTTTCAAGTTCCGGATTTGGGAATCTTCCCTCTTCATAATATTGATTGTATTCCGACTCATAAAAGGTTGGCTTTATGCCATGCCCCAGCAGAAATAATTCCAGCATCAGTTTGATATTTTGGGTAGTCTGACCTCCCAGAATGGCAATCTTTTTAGGAATCCACCTGACGGAAGGCTCCGCAAGCAGCTGTTTCTTCAGGGATTTCTTCTTTTTTAACAGTTCCTCCGGATCAAACGGATATTCTAATTCTCTCATCAATACGCCTCACCATTCATAAGCCTCAATTACTACTTCGTCAATGTATTTTTGGTACTCGACGTCAAAAAATTCCCATTCGCTGACATTGCCGGTACTTTTCCCCATTCTTTCATATACAATTTTTCCTATATAATCCGTCACCTTCAGGGCTCCCCCCAGGTTGCAATGAGCATCATCATGACAGTCTATCAGGAATTCCAACCCGGAATCCTCATACACACTTTTCTCATTAAAGTCAATATAAGTAATTCCCCATTCACAGGCATATTCGGAAAGAAAGCGATATTTTCCCGCATCGTCAAAGGTGGAAGGCACCATTGTCAGGATCAAATCAATTTCGTTTTCCTCACATAAGGCAACGATTAAATCCAGATAAGACAACATAAATACATTGCCCGCATCTATCTGACTCTCATACGCCTGTGCTTCCACAATGGGCACAAAACCGTCAACACCCGCATATCTTGTCAACGGTAAGTATCCTTTCCACAGACTGCGCCGGCCAAACTGGTCCAGCCTGAAATCATGGAGATTGATACTTTCCCAGCGTTCATGATATGCAATCATTGGAAAAAGAAAGCTTTTCACCGATAAAGACTCCCATGTTCTGGACATATTCATCACTGCTTTCCACTTTACCGGAGACCATCTCATAAAGTCAAAGGATCGCCGGGTAAGCCCTTCCACAGAAGCCGCCAGATCTTCATGATCATACAGATAAAGCATGGCGGTATCCAGCACTACCGTCCTTGGCTTTTGAAAACGCAGCGCTTCCCTGAGCCAATAATAGGATGTGAACAAGTTTTGCTGCTCACAGGCCAGATTATAACCGGAAATCCCATATTTATTGAAAAGCTCCGGGGGAATAAATCCACACACTGCATTGCTGCTGCCCAAAAAGATGACATCGACCGTATTTTTATCCAATTTATAAAAATCACTGTACGTGGAGGTGGTAGGGAAACCATCCCCCGTAAAGCTCTTGGGTGTGACAATTTTAATACACCATTGATACAACAGGATGACTACTACAAAGAAGGAAATGCTACGAACCAATATCTTTATCTTTTTCATCGCCGCTAAAATCCTCCATAAATGAATTCTGCAGCTTCAAAGCCTCTGCCATATCTGCCAAACAAAATAACACTGAAAAGGAGTATTATATATACAAACCATCGAAACACAAGAGGCTGTTTATCAAGCCATACTCTCGCATATCCATACCGTTCTCTTAAAGTCGCTACAATGACTAAAGCCAATATGCCGATAACAATTAAATTTAAATTCTTTCCGGTTATGGCCCAGTTCGGAATACTTCCATCAAATAAAATCCAGGGATTCCAACCGTCTCCGGAAAAGGTTTGAAGCAGCCTGCCCATGAAAGCGATCCCCTCCCGAACACCATCGGCCCTGAAAAAAGCCGCCCCGATTGCGTAAATAAAATATGTCTTCACGCGCTGAAAGAATTTGAATCCGAAACTGTCGGTATCACACCCCATTTTGGCATATAGACGCCCGAAAAGCGGCGCCGTATACTGTTCCAGCATAAGCACAACCCAATACCAGAGACTTACTCCCACAATGTATTTAAAAGCGCCGTGCCAAAAGCCCATCACCAGCCACAG
>CAQUWW010000064.1 GCA_948896875.1 uncultured Acetatifactor sp.
ACTCTTCCGTAAGCAACGCTCCATAGGGATAAATGCTGTAGCTCCCTCTGCCTCCCAATTCCCGAATGCCAATATAACTGTCTTCCATACTCTGCCGCACAGCACCCGCGGCCACATAGCTGAGATTCGGCAGCGCCGCATAATCGAAAGGCAATTCCAGTCCATGCTCCTCATAATACCTTTCCAGCTGCCTGTCCGGCCAGGCTTCCCATGCTTCCTCTCCGTAGGTTCCACCCACAAATCCCTTCAAATATAACGTTTCCTCCGGAATTCTGTCCACCGTCACACTGTACACACCGGAAGACGTATAGCTGAAAACAGTCTTCCTGTTCAGCGCTCCCGTCACATCCGGACCTCCACCGAGCCCATATCCTGCCACAGGCAAAGCATTCTGCAGCCGTGGAATCCAATCCTCATTTACCACTCTGTAGAAATCTTCTCTATGCTCCCTCATGGTCTCATATCCTTCCTCTACCACAGGCAGCAACACAAAATGCACCATTCCGATACAGCAGCCCGCCACCGCCAGAATCCATGCCGTCGCCAGAAGTCCCGCCTCGGGCATCCCACGGTATTCCTGCTGCACCATGGCCCCAGTGATTCCCAGAACACAAAAAGTAAGAAAAAAGAAGTTTGGAAAAACATCACAGACAAAAGCGGCACTCAGCCACAGCAGATTTCCCAGAAGCAGACAACTCATTCTTCCTCTGTTCCACAAAAATCCTCCGAGAAGCTCCAGCGGTTACAAAAAAAATAATACGCTTAAAGTCATCAGCCTTTCGGGCTGTACCCCGGCCGGCAACGCCGTACGAAGCGGCAGTGTGATATGAAAAAGATACCTGGTGTTCAGATTCCGCACCACATTCTGCAGCGCCAGACACAATCCCGTTAAAAGTCTCTCCCTGAAAATGACCGCCAGAAAAAGATACAATACCACACAGACACCGCCTCGCCACAGCGTCCTCTTGCTTCCCTTCTCACTTCGAAGCAATAGAACCGATGCGCAGATCAGAAACAGGCCGCCCCAGAACAACCCCTGCTCCATCCCCTGGACAGCCGTTCCTGCCGCCGCATTTCCCGGGACGCTGTTTCCAATGCTCTCTGCCGCTGCAATACTTCCCTGTACATCCGTCCCCATATCGCGTGCCGCCCAGGGAATCTCCAATACCTGTATCAATGCTCCTGCAATGCCGATGCTGTTGACCAGAAAAAGCAGCAGATCTGTCAGAAGTCCCAGTCTTCTGAAATAGCTCTTCTCACTCCTCATATACACACTGCTCTCCCAAATACAATCTGCCATCCTCTTCCAGATGAAACCCCTGCGTCAAAAGGGGAATGTCCGAATCTTCAAGAAGATCTCCCTCCTCCTGCAGCAACAGCAGCTTCATCCATGCCTGCAGCGTTTCTATCTCTGTTATATCCTGACTAAAAAAACGCTCCTCTTTCTTCCACACAACTTTCACATAAAACTGTGCTCCGCCGTTCGCCTCTTCCATCAGAAAATACAGCAGAGAACAGGCCCGGTCAAGGTATCGGTCCCATTCCTGTGCCTGTGTTCTGAAAGAATCTGAAAATGCCAGGTAAAGAGTCAACACACCGCTCTTTTCCGCATCTTTTACCTGCAATTCCCCATCCTTTACCACAAGCTTCCAATAAATACGATGCAGACTGTCTCCCGGCTGAAATTCCCGAATCAACAGATCTCCTTCCTTTTCTCCGGCTCTTTCCCAGGGATTTCCCACAGATGCCTCCAGCGCCCCTGTCGGAATGGGAGTAATCACCGGCATAATGCAGATTTCCACGCCCTGATCCCTTTTCACCGGCATAGAAAATAAACCCAGATAATCATAAATAACAGCCCTGTTTAATTCAATTTGCACCCTGCCACAATGACTGGCCGCAAACTCCAGAGAAATTCCTCTGTCTCCTCTCACAGAACTGCATTTCAGTCCGTGGAGCCGCAATCGTGTCTTCTGTTCCTTTTCTCCCGGCAGCTTCCAGCTGATTCTCACAGTCATTCCCGGCACAGGAATCATGGCTTTGGCATTCAGCTTTGCCAGCACCTGTACCTTCACCGTATCTCCTCTGGACACAGAGATCTGCTCTGTCCTCAACGCTGCTTTGCAGAAAAAAGCCTGGGGAAGCGTAAGCAACGCACTTGCAGCCGGAATGCACAAAGCGCAGCATAACAGAAAACGTAAACCCTGAAAATCATAAAGCATCATCTGGCAAATGCCTGCCACCAGAAGCACCAGATACCCAATTCTCCTCATCATACTCTCTCGCCAAGCCTTGGCTCTCTCACATGAGCCAACGCCTCCTCCAGAATATCCTCCGGTTTCTTCCCATTGATTCTGGCCTTCTGGCTTAACCTGATCCGATGGATTCCCACATCGTAAAGCGCCGCTTTGATATCCTTCGGCACACAATAGCTTCTTCCCCGTATGTACGCATAGGCCCTGGCCATCTTCCCCAGCGCCAATGTTCCCCGGGGACTTAATCCCAGCTCGGCGTGCTCATTTTCTCTGGTATCCCTTGCAAGCAAAGTCATATATTTATACAGCGCATCATGGATAAAAATATTCTCCGTCTCCTCCTGCATGTCCAGCAGCTCTTCCCCGCTGATGACAGGCTGCACCTGATCTAACGGCCGATTCCTGTGACGGCTTTTCACCATGGCGATCTCATCCTCCAGATCCGGATACCCCATACTGACACAGATCAGAAAACGATCCATCTGGGCTTCCGGCAGCCTCTGGGTACCGAAAGAACCCACGGGATTCTGGGTTGCCAGCACAATAAAGGGACGAGGCACCTGCCTTGTGACCCCATCCACCGTCACAGTGCCCTCCTCCATCACTTCCAGAAGTGCGGACTGGGTCTTCGGAGACGTCCGGTTAATCTCATCCGCCAGCAGCAGATTACACATAACCGCGCCCGGCCGATATACAAAACTTTCCGTATCTTTCTTATAGATAGAGAATCCTGTGATATCCGCCGGCATGACATCCGGTGTAAACTGTACGCGATTGGATTTCAACCCGCAGGCTTTAGAAAAGGCAATGGCCATCTCTGTCTTGCCCACCCCGGGCACATCCTCCAGGAGCACATTGCCCCTGGCAAGAATAGCAGCCATCACCTTTTCTATACAATCATCTTTTCCCATGATCGTCTTCTTTACTTCATCCATGACCAGATGGGATTTATTCCACTTCTCTTCCAATACTGATTTCCTTTCCCTTTCCCTGTTTGGGCCATCCACAGGCAGCTTTTTGTCCGCCCCCACCGCTGGCCGCAAAACCACCCCCGTCTCAGGCACAGAAAGGATTGTTCTTCTTCTCGTAGCCGATGGTGGTACTCTCCCCGTGTCCGGGATAGACTCTGGTATCCTCCGGCAGCACGAAAAGCTTGTCCTTGATGGAGCGAACCAACGTCCCCATACTTCCCGTAGGGAAATCCGTCCGGCCCACAGACTCCGCAAACAGCGTATCTCCCGCTACCAGAATACCGGCCTCCTCAAAATAATAACAGCAGCCACCCGCCGTATGTCCCGGCGTGGCAATCACCCTGCAGGTCATGCCTGCCAACGTGATCTCCTGCCCATCCTTCACATATACATCCGCATAAGTCTCACAGGCCCGCCCTGCCTGTTCCGACACATTCAGCCTGGCACTCTTCAAAAGCTCTCTCTCCGCCTCGCAGGCGTAAGCCTTCACCGGATCGCCGCCCTCCGCCTCCGAGGCGGCATTCACCGCATCCCGAAGCCCGTCCAGGCCCCAGATATGGTCAAAATGACCATGGGTCAGCAGAATTCCCGCCACCTGAAATCCATTCTTCAACAGAGCGGCATAAATATTGGCTCCCTTGTCCGCAGGGTCCACCACAATTGCCTCATGCGCTCCGTCCCGATATAAAAAATAACAATTGGTCTGGCAAACCCCCAGCACCATACGTCCGATCTTAATCTCACCCATACCATTTCTCTCCCTGAAATTTTTTCAAGTTCCCGATGTATCCACATTTCTTCCGTCTGACACTCACAGATTTCTCCAAAACATACACATCTTTTAAAACCAGACAACATACTGATAACAAATGGCATACTAGCAAAAAACAAGCCAAATACCAAACAAAACCAACGAACTGGTGCAGGTCTGGAAAAACGCATCCTACGACAACCCAACCAGCACATACACTTAACAAACCGCCGCAAGGCCGGAAGAATGCCTGCACTTGGCATTCTTCCGTGTGAGAACGGATTGCAGGGTGAATTTCATTCACCTGCAATCCTAGAAGTTCTTGGCGGCGCCCTTGGCCGCCTAGAACTTCTTCTCACACTTAGCCAGTGGCCCTCTCAATATCCACCACGCTCTCAATCCCGCGTATCTTCTCAATCACCCGATTCAGCTCCTCCCTGCTTTCCACCTCAAAGGAAGTCTGCAGAGTAGCCAGCCCCTGCCTGCTGACTCTGGTATTCAGGGAGAGAATACTGATGTTCTTCTCCGTCAGAGCTTTGGTGATATCCGCCAACAGTCCGTTGCGATTATTTGCATAGATATCAATCTCCGCCACATATTTCTCCGTGGCATCCTCCGGCGCCTGCCACTCCGCATCAATAACACGCGCCCGCTCAATCTCCGGCAGATTCATCATATTCACACAGTCGGTTCTGTGAATGGAAATTCCCCGCCCTCTGGTGACAAAACCCACAATCTCGTCCCCGGGCACAGGCGAGCAGCATTTTGAAAACCGGACAGACAAATCCGCAATGCCCCGCACCACAATCCCGCTTTTAGACTTGATAGCGGCGGTTCTGTTGATAGAAGCCGCCCCTGCCTCGGCGATGCTGGCCAGAACCTCCTCGTTGGTCATGGCCTTTTTATGATCCCTGTCATAGAGATCCTGCATCTTATTGACGATCTGTCCTTCCTTGAGAGCTCCATGGCCGATGGCCGCCAGCACGGAATCCCAATCCCGGAATCCATACTTGCGCATTACGGCGCTCATATAATCCGGCTTCAACAGCTCGGAAAGATTGACAGATTTCGTCTTGCAGTAGTTTGCAAGCAGTTCCTTTCCCTTGACAATGTTATCTTCTTTCAGCTCATTCTTGAACCACTGATTGATCTTATTCTTCGCCTGGGTGCTTTTCACCACATTCAGCCAGTCCCGGCTGGGTCCTTTGGAATTCTGAGAGGTAATAATCTCAATTCTGTCGCCGTTTTTAATCTCGTAGTCGATGGTCACCAGCTTGTCATTCACCCTGGCTCCCACCATCCTGTTGCCCACAGCCGAATGGATACTATAGGCAAAATCAATGGTCGTGGAGCCGGCCGGCAGATTCTTTACCTCGCCTGTGGGGGTAAAACAGTACACATTGTCGGAAAACAAATCCAGGTCATTCTTCAGCAGATTCATGAATTCCTGATTGTCCGACATGTCCCGCTGCCACTCCAGAATCTGCCGCAGCCAAGCCAGTTTTTCTTCCTCCTGGCCCTCAACCCGCTTGCCGTCGGAGGCTTCCTTATATTTCCAATGAGCGGCAATCCCATATTCCGCCGCCTTGTGCATTTCGAAAGTACGAATCTGTATCTCAAAGGGCTGCCCTGAACTGCCGATCAAAGTAGTGTGCAGAGACTGATACATATTGGCCTTGGGCATTGCAATATAATCCTTGAAACGTCCCGGAATGGGTTTATACATCTCATGGATCACTCCCAGCGCCGCGTAACAATCCTTCACACTGTCCACGATGATCCGCACCGCAAATAAGTCATAAATCTGGTCCAGGGTCTTATCCTGGTTCACCATTTTCTTGTAAATACTGAAAAAATGCTTCACGCGGCCATCGATCTTCGCTTTGATGCCCGCTTTTCTGATGTGTTCGCTGACCTCGTCCACAATACTCTGGATATATTTTTCCCGAACGCTTTTTCGCACGGAAATCTTCTCCACCAGGTCATAATAGACATCCGGCTCCAGATATTTTAAGGACAGGTCATCCAACTCAATTTTCACCTTGCTGATACCCAGTCTCTGGGCTATGGGACAATAGATTTCCAACGTCTCCTTCGCAATCCGCTGCCTGCTTTCCGGCTTCTTGTACTGTAAGGTACGCATATTGTGAAGCCTGTCGGCCAGCTTGATCAGGATGACCCGGATATCCTTTGCCATGGCAAGAAACATTTTGCGGAGATTTTCCGCCTGCATCTCCAGCTTTTCATCCGGCTGATCCTCTCCTGTGGTCAACGGAATCTTCTCCAGCTTCGTGACACCGTCTACCAGAAGGGCCACATCCTCTCCGAACTCCCGCTTCAAGTCCTCCTCGGTCATGATGGTATCTTCCACCACATCGTGAAGAATCCCCGCCACAATCGTCTCCTTATCCAGCTCCAGATCTGCCAGAATAATCGCCACATTCAGCGGATGAATGATATAAGGCTCTCCCGACTTGCGCAGCTGGTCCTTGTGTGCCAGTGCAGCCGTCCGGTAAGCCTTCTCTATCATGGAAATGTCGTCGCTGGGATGGTATTTTTGCACACGCGCAATGAGCTCCCGATACAATTCCTCGGGATCGACAAATTCATGATATTCACTCATTTTTCCGTCATCAAAAATTTCCTCGTTCTTTTCTTCTGCCATACTCATCCACGCTTTCTATGCCAGTTTCGTGCCCGCTATCCCCTATTTGCCTTCATAGCAAATCGCTGAGTCCAGACGGTACCCTGCCAGCCGTTCTCTCCCTTTCAGTCCGGCCAGCTCCATCAGCACCACAATGCCGACAACCTCTCCGCCCAGACTTTCCACCAGCCTCACCATAGCTTCCGTGGTTCCTCCGGTAGCAATCAAATCGTCCACGATCAGGACTTTCTGGCCTGGTTGGATACTGTCCTTGTGCATCTCGATGGTAGCGCTGCCATACTCCAAATCATAAGAGATGGCAACTGTCTCTCTGGGAAGCTTTCCTTTCTTACGGATCAGCACGAAAGGCTTTTTATTATTATAAGCAATCGGTGTTCCAAATATAAATCCTCTTGATTCGGGTCCCGCCACCACGTCATAATTCAGATCCTTTACCAGATCCTGCATGGTATTGACCGCCAGCTGTAACCCTTCCGCATCCTGCAGTACACTTGTCACATCCCGGAAGATAATCCCTTCCTCGGGAAAATCAGGGATACTGACTACGTATTCTTCCAGCTTCTTCATCTTTCCTTACCTCTTTTCTTCTATGTATTTTCTCTTTTGGGCCCTTGGTCACTCTCTGTTCTGGTCCACAAAATATTTTATGATATCACTCCGGGTAACAATACCGATAAACACACTTCTGTCATCGATCACCGGAACAAAATTCTGATTCTTCGCACGCTCCAGCAGATTCTCCATGGCAGTGTCAATGCAGGCCGGCTGTACTTTACCGCTCTGCAGGAAGTCCCGCACAATCGTGTGTTCCAGCTTCTTCAACGTGATGTCCTCCAGATTCTGGTTGTACGCCAGAATATTCCAGAGAAAATCTCCCACGCTGATCACTCCCACATACCGGTCCTCCCTGTCGATCACAGGTATCGCTGAAAATCCGCTTCTGCGCAGCTTTTCAAGTCCCTGCCGCAATGTCATATCATCCCGCAGATATGCCACCTCCGCCTTAGGCAATAAAAAAGATGCAATATTCACACTTCTGCTCCTTCATCTTCCACTTTTTCTGACGTCGTCCCGTCACCTTCCTCCGGTGCTTCCCCGTTCTGCTCCTGCAGATCCTCTTTCGTTCTTTTCCTTCCAAAAAAGGTCTTGTCCTCGTCCACCACTTCCACAAAGCTGCTGTCCACTGCCCTCAGACTGTCCATAAATTCTTTCACTCTTCCCGCCACATAGAAGGCAGTCACGCAATCGGTAATTCCACTGAAAATCAGCCCTGCCCCCACCAGCTGGAACAGGAGAACAACTGTCTCAAACGGATTGACCACAAGCACCACACCTAATACCACATTGATGACAGCCAGAATCAATACGGTCATCCAATTTCCATATCCCATCCGTTTCATATCTATCACATGCTGAAGCTTAACGCAGCCGCTGGCCAGCACCATAATGCCCAGAATCACCGGCACCAGAGAGATAATCCACTCTATCTTATAGAGAAATAAAATACCTACTGCGATACTCACCAGCCCGTATCCAAACTCATTGCGATTGTAATTCTGACTCACTTCTCTCAACAAATAACAAATCATAGAGACAGCTCCTACCAGAATCAGCAGAATTCCGATCAGATATCCCAATATTTTGATCATAGTATCCGGAATCACCAGCGCCACAATTCCCAGCACAATGTACAGCAATGCGCCTAGTATTACATCCAGCTTGACTTTTCTCAGCAGTTCTTTCAACTTTCAATCCTCCTATTATAGTTCCGCCCATGATGGCTCGAAAGAATTTTTTCTACAAAAAGAACTCTTTTCACCGAAAAGAGTCCTTTATCTTCCTGTGGATAGCAGCTGTCCGTTTTACCCGTCTATTATTTCTTACCGCAACATTTTTTATACTTCTTGCCACTTCCGCAGGGACAGGGATCATTGGGATATATTTTGGCACCTTTTACGATCGTGGTCGAGGATTTCTGCTCTTTATACAGAGCCTTTCTGGTATCTTCATCGAAAATCTCTTCCCACTCTTCCAGATTATAAAGCCAGTCAGCTTCTGCCGCCACCATATTCTTATAGAGAAGAGCCTTGTCAAAGCCCAGATTTACCTCTGTATCCTCCTCCATTTCCTCAATGGGATTGGGCTCCTTCAGACTGTCATTGATGCCGTCCAGAAAACCGGTCATTGTCATGATGGATACACCGTATTTATCGGCCAGCTCCTTCACCGTGCCCTTCACCACTTCGTCAGGATTCTTCAGAAGTTCGGCATAAATATCCTTTTCCTCCTGAAAATAATCTTTCCAGAGCTGCTGCAGCTCATTCTTGTCTGCCGACTCATTGTATGCAATTTCTCTCCATTTTTCCAATAAAGCCATATTCTACCACCTTTTAAATCTTTCCGGCCGGCGCCGGATGTATTCTTCCGCGGAGAATTCCGAGATTTTTTCCGCTTCTAACAGTATATACCAGATTATCTGTGAACACAATAAAAAATTTTTTAAAAAATTAGCATGTAATGTATAGATACCGATTTTCAGGCAACAATAGTTAATGTCAAGGAACCCCCTCCTTTGATAAAAATGTTCACCAAAGATAAGGATAATACTTATCCTCCCCTAAGAGGGGTCGTGGACCACCTCTTTAAGAGGGGCTGTAAGCCCCCTCTTTAAGAGGGGCCAACGGCCACTTCAAAGAGGGGCCAAAGGCCCCCTCTTTTATTCCGGGCTTCGCGTCAGTGCAGGCCCGGGATTTTATTATGAAAGGCCTGTAACTTGCCTGCGTAAACCCGCGCAAAGACAGCTGTGCGCAAAACCAGGCGGCCAGTATCACTGTCGTTCTTACCCTGTCTGGGTCTTATACATCTGCGCATACCGACCATCCAGAGCCATCAGCTCCTCATGCGTTCCCCTCTCCATAATCTCCCCGTTCTCCAGCAGAAGAATCAGGTCCGAATCCCGAATGGTGGAAAGCCGGTGGGCAATGATGACCGAAGTGCGGTCCTCACAGATTTTCAGCATGGCCCGGCGGATTTTCTGTTCCGTAACGGTGTCCACGGAGCTGGTGGCTTCATCCAGAATCAGAATGGGCGCATTGGCAAGAACCGCCCGGGCTATGGTGATCAGCTGCCGCTCCCCCTGGGACAGCTCGCTTCCCCCCTGTTCCAGCACGGTCTCATATCCATTCCACAGACGCTGGATAAAGCCGTCCGCACCGGCCACCCTTGCCGCCTGCCGAATCTGCTCCTCATCCGCCTCCGGATGTCCATAGGCAATATTGTCCCTGACACTTTCGGCGAACAATGCCGTGTCCTGCAGCACCACCCCGAAAGCCGCTCTCAGATCCTCCATCCGATAATCCCGCAGATCATGTCCGTCCAACAGTATACTTCCCTCCGACACATCGTAAAATCTGGTCAGCAGATTGATAATGGTGGTCTTACCGGAACCTGTCGCGCCCACAATGGCAATCTGGGTTCCCGCCGGAATCTTCACTGAGACATCTTTCAAAACTGTTTTGTCCGGATTGTATCCGAAGCTTACATGCTTTAGCTCGATATCGCCCCTGGGGGCCGTCAGATGCAGCGCTCCCTCTCTGTCTGCCGGCTCCGGCTCCTCATCCAGGATTTCAAATACCCGCTCCGCACCGGCAACGGCAGTCTGAAAATTATTATAAATATTTGCGATCTCCACAAAAGGGCGGGTAAACTGACGCACATAGAGCAGAAAACTGGTGATCAGACCGATATCCTCGATATTGCCGTTCACAAACAGCAGACCGCTGAACACCGCAATGGCCACATAGCAGAGATTGTTGATCACATTCATCAGCGGCATCAGATATCCCGACCAGATCAGCGCCCGAATGGACACCTTGCAGAGTCTGGCGTTCTTCTCCTCAAAATCCCGCTCCATCTCCTCTTCCCGGCAGAAAGCCTTAACAACGGCCAGACCGGAGATGCTTTCCTCCACCTGCCCATTCAGGGCGCCCAGCACCTTCTGGCGCTCCAGGAAAAGCTTCCTGGTCCGCTTTGTCACCGTTTTCGTCAAAGTGAAAATCAGCGCCACTCCCACCAGCGCCACCAGCGTAAGCAGGGGGCTCAGCATGACCATCATCACAAAGACGCCTCCGATGGTAAAGGCATAGGTCAAAAGAAGGGTCAGGGAGCTGGAAATGGTAACGCTGATATTGTCCACGTCGTTGGTCAGACGGCTCATCAGCTCCCCATGCCTGTGCCTGTCAAAAAAGGACAGGGGCAACGTTTTAATCTGATCAAAAAGCACACTCCGAATGTGGTGAATCACATTCTGTCCGATGGAAGCCATGAAAAAGGCCTGGAGAAACCGGATCAGCCAGTCGCAGAGATACAGCGCCGTCAGGCAGACCAGAATCCAGGTAAGCGCATCTTTTCCGCTGATAGCCGTAACGGCCTTCCCCGTCACATAGGGAGAAAGCACCGAGGCCACGGAAGCCAGGCCGGACAGCAGAAGAATCCACCCAAGCCCTTTTCTGTGTCCTTTGGTCAGCTGCCACAGCCTTCCCAGAGTCCCTTTCATATTCTTCGGTTTCACCACAACGCCGCCCCGTCCCGGCCGGGAAATTCCGCTGGGATTAGCCGGCGGCACATATTCTTTCTTTTCAGCCATTTGTCCCACCTCCAATCTGAGAATCATAGATGGCCTGATAGATTCCGCAGGAAGCCATCAGCTCCTCATGGGTACCGTATCCCGCCACCTGCCCGTTGTCCAGACATACGATATGGTCCGCGCGCATGACTGTGGAGATACGCTGGCTGATCAGCAGTACCGTGACCTGGTCCGCCGTCTCCCGCAGTCCGTTCAGCACAATGCTTTCCGTCTGAGCGTCCAGCGCGCTGGTACAATCGTCAAGAATCAGAACCCGGGGCCTGCGCACAAGCGCTCTGGCTATGGAAAGCCGCTGCTTCTGCCCGCCGGACAGATTCACGCCCCCCTGCCCCAGCAGAGTATCGTACCCCTGGGGGCTTTTCTCGATAAACTCCTCCGCGCAGGCGGTCCGGGCCGCGGTCCTCAACTCTTCCTCGGAGGCATCGGCCCGTCCCCAGCGCAGATTTTCCCGGATGGTCCCGCTGAAAAGCAGCGCCTTCTGGGATACCACCGCGATGGCGTCCCGCAGGGTCTTCGTATCAATCTGTGTCACATTATAACCGTCCAGCAGTACCTCCCCTTCCGTGGCATCGTAGAACCTGGGAATCAGATTCACGAGAGTGGTCTTCCCGGAACCGGTGGAGCCGATAATTCCCACCGTCTCCCCAGAGCTGATATGAAGATTGATATCCAGAAGGGATTCCCTGCCTGCTCCCCCATAGAAGAAGGACACATGGTCAAACCGAATCTCTCCTGTGATCTCCGGTGTCAGAGGGTGCTCCGGCATGCTCTGAGCAGGCTCCTCGTCAAGCACCTCCTGAATTCTCTCCGCGGAAGCGGCGGCACGGACTGCGGTATTCAGTGCGTTGGAAATCATCATCACGGAAAAAAGGACCTGGGTCATATAGTTGACCGAGGCCATCAGCCTGCCGATTTCAGCGCTTCTCTGATTTCTGGAAAGCCACAGGAGCAGCACAATGCCGAAATTCACCGTCAGGTTGATCAGCGGTGAAAATACCGCCATGGCCCGAAGCGCAGAGACATTGGCCGCCGCAAGCTCCCGGGAAGATGTCTGGAATTTATCCGTCTCCTCCGCCTCCGCATGGAAGGCCTTCACCACCCGGACGGAGGAAAGGAATTCCCTCGTGACCCCGTTCAGGCTGTCCAGCTTCTTCTGCACGGTCCCGAACCGTGGATAGCCGATTCTCATATTTCCCCAGACCAGCAGCGAAACCACAAAAATGATAACCGCCATCACCGGCGCCTGGCCCGGCGTCTGAAGCATAATCAGCACGATGGCACCGATACAGGTAATAGGCGCCTTCACCATGATGCGCATGATGCCGTTTACAAATTCCTGTATCTGCGTCACATCATTTGTGATCCTGGTAATGATGGACGCCGGCTGCAGCCGGTCTATATTTTCCATGGAAAGCCGCTGTACATTGTGATACATATCCCTGCGCAGCTCTCTTCCGATTGTCTGGGAGGTCCGGCTGGCGAACTGATTGCGCATCACCGCGGAAAAAGCTCCCGCCCCGGCAATGCCCAGCATGATCAGGCCATAGAACAGAATCCTTCTCACATCCGCATTCTTCACACCTTCGTCCACAATATAGGACATGAAGGTGGGCTGCAGCAAATCTGCCATGGCCTCCATTGTCAGGAAAAATGTGGAGAGCAGAAAAATCCCCAAATGCTTTCGTATGTATTGCAGAATCAGTTTCATAACATTTCCTCCAAAAATTTCGGTACCTTGTCATTGTAGCGAAGTTCCACGCAAATGTCAAGGTACCTGATGGTTTTTGTTATGAACTGTTATGCTCTTTTTTACTGTTCGCCTGGTGTCATCACAAGGCATTTGTCACGCACTCTGCTTATCTTCCCCCTGCGGCAATTCTTGCCGGATACCATTTCTGGAACCACTGTGTAAAAAGTCCCATCAGCGCCGGTAAAACGGAATTCACCGCGCCGATCCAGCCACCCATCCCGGTTCCCATGAGAAAATAGGTCCACACCGGCGTTATCAGATACAGAATTCCCCAAAGGAAGGTCAAAATCCTGTTCGTGCGCATAAAAAGGGGATTGGCCAGGGAGTCTTCTCCATTATATTGATTCATAGAATAATATGCCGTCAGCGGAATCCTGCAAAGACAGCTCCCTGTCCACATGACCCCAAAGGCAAAATACGCCAGCGGAAGCGCAATCCTCCCCGACACTCCCAGCAAAACTGCCACAGAAAAAGCTGTCACCAGCACTCCTGACAGAACATCATAAACTGTCTTCCGATTCCTCCAAAGTATCAGAGGTGTCAGCACACAGGAGGCCAGAGCGGCAAAGCAGCCCAGATATCCGTCGATGGGTGCCGCTGCCCAGAATACAATCCAGGGAATCAGCAAATTCATCATGTTGGTACCTTTGTCCGGGTCCAGAATTCCTCCCGGACTTTTCCTTTCCCCCTTCCGGTTCCCGCCTGCCCTTTGTGCCTCACTACTCTTTCCGTCGCTTTCTCCGCTGCTTTTTCCGCCTCCTGTTTCTCCGCTGTTCCCCGTGCCGCCGAAATAGGTATCCCAGTTCAGCATCATGGAAAAATCTCCTGTGACCCGATACAAGCGCTTCATCAATGCGGCATCTCCACGTATCTCTCCCGCGGCTATGGAGCGCCACACCGTAATCGGTGTCTCGATTCTCGTAGTGGCTTTTTTCGAACCATCTGTGAGCACCTGGCTTCCCTCTTCTCCCAGCACCACCTGATAGCATTCATCCAGATCCGTATAATACATTTCCAGCACCAGCTCTTTGCCGGAATAGCTTTCTTTCCGATAAAGGGCTGCCATCTGTCTGGTAAAAATCAAGGCGTCTGATTCCTGTTCCCCGGTCTGTCTGTCAATCCCCCAGCTGGCGTCCGCCATGCTTTCAAATACTTCCTTTGGATACAGCAGCTGGCTCAGCTTTTCTTCTGTCTCCGGCCGGATGCCGCCCTGCACATACTGCTGCCCGGCTTCCCGTACAAAGCCCAGATACTCTCCTGTCCTCTGGGACAGCTCCGGCACCCGGAACAGTTCTCCCTGCCCGCAAAAAATCGCGGTGTATGCCCTGTCTCCGCAGATATGATCGAAAAGGCTGTACACCCCGTCATAATTTCCCTCCGCAGTATAAAATCCGCAGGTGGAAATGATGACCGTCTTCTTACCGCTCATGTCATATCGGGCCGGATGGCTGCCGCTGCCTCTTTTCCCTGTGTTCTCCTCCATAAAGGGAAGCACCATTGGCAACTGGCGGTCAATCAGGTTCTTCAACCCTCCCGGCACGGTAAAATAGTAAAGCGGAAAGCTCCATATGGTCACATCCGCCCACAGAAGTTTTTGTATCACTTCCTGCATGTCATCCCGGATACAGCAGCTTCCGGGAGTTTTGTTCCAGCAGGAAAAGCAGCCGAGACAGGGCCGGATCTCCAGCTGATTTACCTGGATTTCCTCTGTCTCAAGAGCGTCCTGCGCCTCCCGCATCCCCGCCAGAAACTGCTCTGTCAGTTTCCAGGTATTACTCTTTCTCCCCTTCGGACTTCCGTTGATTACAAGAACTTTCATCTCTCCCCATTCCTTTCCAGCTGTGCGATGCAGCTTTTCGCCCATTCTATGGTCATCCGCATGCTTCTGCGCCCATAGTCCACAGTCATCTGCCAATACTTTGCCTTGTCACTATCGTCCAGATAGCCGGCATAATTCTCTATATGCGCCGGCACTGCTTCGAGGCCGTGCAGGAACAGCTCACAGCAGGATATCAGGCCTTCAAAGTAACGGATATTTTCCTCTCTGCTTCGTTCTCCCATGAAAAATACTTTCATTAATATCGGAACTCTCTGTACCACATTCGGCCCGCTCTCCGACAGCCATCTCAGCAGCTCGCTCCGTCCTGTTTCCGTAATCGTATAGATATTTTTGTCCGGCTTACTCTGCTGAGGCACACAGGTTTTCGAGACCCATGTATTCTGTTCCATTGTTTGCAGCTCCCGGTAAATCTGGCTGGTGCGGGCATTCCAGAAATAGCACAGGGAGTCCCGAAAAACTGTGTTGATTTCGTAGCCTGTCATGTCGTGATAATTCAAAAGGCCTAAGATTCCGTGTTTCAGCATTTGAAGGGCTCCTTTCTCATGTATGACTTACATTCTTATATTGCTTACTATATTCCATTTGTGGAATATAGTCAAGGAAATTCCATTAGATTTATCGTGTTTGCCAATGCCGTCTAACGTTATGCTGCGGCGGGGATGAGTGTATTGATAAACTTCGCGTTTAGTTCACTAGCGGCCTGGGATTCCTGCAAGGACCTTTATGGTCCTGAGGACTAAGGCAGGGTTCCTGCAATGACCAGCAGGGGCCTGCCGCCTGAGACCAGAATTTCTGCAATGGCTGACGGAGGACTATCCCCTAAAGCAAAGGGGACGGCAGAGAAGGC